>CAZUAH010000003.1:0-85552 GCA_964617665.1 uncultured Pirellulaceae bacterium | reverse complement strand
GCCCACGAGAGCATCTTCAACAACGGGCGTTTCCAGCAGCTCACTCTGCCGCAACCCCAACAGGATCAGGGCCGCGGACAGGCAGGCCAAACCTTTTCCAACGTCATGGATCTCACCGACTCCATCCAGATAGAGGGGGCAGTTGTCGATTCTAACGGTCAGACCGAAGCCTCTGTTCCCCAGCTAGGCGAGGTCCCGTACTTGGGCCGCCTGTTCGCCAGGCAATCCGTCCAGACGGCCTCTGGCGGTGCCCGGTTCGGGCTTGGCAACAGGCTTGGCGGGTTCGCTGGCGAGAATGGTGATACCGGCAACACCAGCATCGCCAACGCCGCCACCGTCTGGCTCTCGCCGATCACCACCGGCGAAGACGGCACAGCGCAGGCGAAGGTCCAACTTCCCGATTCCGCCGGCCAATGGAACGTCGCAGCCAAAGGCTGCACCACCGACACCCTCGTCGGCCAAGCCAGCACCACAATCATCACTCGCAAAGATTTCCTCGTCGAACTGCGGGTGCCCGATGTCCTCCAGGAAGGCGACACCATGGAGTTGCTTGCCACGATCCACAACCTCACCGACTTCGAAGGCGACGCCACCGTCACACTTAGAATCTCCGGCGCACCCCAACCGTTCAGCACCGGGAAAACCGTCCGTATCAAGAAGCAGAGTACCACTGAACTCGTCTTCGACGGCTACACCATTCCGTTCACCGAGTCGCTCCACCTCGAGATCGCGGCAAAGGCCGGCGACCACAGCGACAGCTCGGACACGAACGTGCGCGTCCGACCGTGGGGGCTCGAATACGCCACCCACACCGGCGGCGTCACCAGCACCGAGGCCGGCGCAAAACTCACCCTGCCAAGAGAGCAAAAATACTCCGGCCGCAAACTCCACGTCACACTGAGCCCGTCGATCGAACAGGCCATCATCGACCTCGCCCTTGAGCGCGGCCGTCCGCTGTTCGGCGCCCGCTGCATCTACCCAGCAGACCCGCAGACCCCAGCGAGCGCCCTGCTCGCCGCGACCAGCGCACTCAACTACGCCCGCGCCCGCGGCGCCTCATCCAAGGAAATCGCCAACCTCACCGAACGTGTCCGCTCGCTTGTCTCCAGCGTCGTCGTCACCCAACTGGAAGACGGCTCATGGCCGTGGAACAACCTCGCAGGCCACAGCACGCGGGCTAGCACAGCCACCATCTACTGGGGGCTCGCACTCGCAAAAAACGCCGGCATCCCAGTCCACCACAGCACTTTCGAAAACGCCGAGACGTTCTTCGCCACGACCTTCTCGAAAATCGACTCCAACGACGCGGAGAGTAAAGCCCTCGTCGTCCACGCCCTCTCGCTGACTGGCCGCGCCGACTTCTCCGCCGCCAACCGCCTCTACCGCGAACGCCAAAACCTCAGCGAGACGGCGCTTGCCTACATGGCCGCCGCCTTCATCCGCATGGACCGACCCACCTTTGCCGAGGACCTGCTCAAGATCCTCGACGCCAAACTCGTTGAAAAATGCCGCTGGAAGTCGAACTCCCGACACTCGATACTCAGTGACGATGTCGGCACCACCGCCCTCGCGCTCTGGTCGTACGCGAAACTGCGCCGCGACTCCGCCACCACCGCAGCGGTCGCCAACCACCTTCTCGCCCAGACCACCCGGCTCCAGTCGAACCGCTCGCTGGGCACCATCGTCGCCGCCCTAACAGAATACTACAACCAGGGCGAGCGCCCCGGTGACGATTTCACCATTCAGCTCCTGGTCAACGACAGGCTTGTCGGCACCATCAAGTCCGCGAACCTGAAAACCACTCAGACCTTCGCCCTCACGCCGGAACAGATCGATGCCGGCGAGAACAAGATCCGCATCAAGATCGACGGCCGCGGCCAGATCCGCTATGCCGCCACCCTGTCGGGCTTCTCCCCAGATCTCAAAGACCCTGAGACGCTCGACTACCCGCGCTTCGACCAGAAAGGCTATTACCACGACAAGCTCGCTTACCGCGACGTGCCGCTCAAAGCCTACAGCAGTTCCCCAGTCACCTCGCTCGAACTCGGCCAGCGCTTCCGCACCCACATCTCCTTCCACAACAGCACCAGCTACGGTCGCCAGAGAGAATACCTCGTCTACGAAGAATACATCCCCACCGGCACCCTGCTCGTCGCCGGTTCGCTGGCCGGCAACTACAAGCGAGTCGAGACCGAGGGGTCCAAATTGCGCTTTTACTTCGCACCCGGCCACCTCAACCAGATCAACTACGAACTCGTCGCCCATGTCCCAGGCAAATACCGCGTCCTTCCGGGAATCGTCCACGACGCCGTCGATCGTGGCCGCATGCGCGTCGGCAAACCCAGAGATCTTGAGATCCTCAGGCCCGGCGTCAAGAGCAAGGACCCCTACAAGACGAATGGCGCCGAACACTTTGAACTCGCCACCAAACTCTTCGACGACGGCAAAACAGACGAAGCGCAGAAACACCTCGACGCCCTGTTCGCCGACAAGGACGACCGCAAGCGCTTCGAGCGCGACATCGCCCGCATGCTCCTGTGGATCCACACCGGCCGCGAGAAGCTCGACAACGCGCGCATCGTCGAGATGTTCGAGATCCTGCGCGAGCGCCACCCGGAACTCGTCATCCCCTTCGACAAGACCCTCACGGTCGGCCGCGCTTACCGCGAGATCGGCGAGTTCGAGCGCGCCTGGCTCGTCTTCCAGGCCGCCATCGAAAGCAGCTTCCTCAACGATGCCAAACTCAGCGCCGTCCTCGAAGACCAGGGCCAATACCTCGGCTCCGTGCGCTACCAGGAAGAACTCTGGTTCGAATACCCCGACAGCGCCGATGTCACCACCGCGTTTTTCGCCCTCAGCCAATCTCTATTCCAGAAGGCACCCGAGGCGAAGGCCATCGCCGCGCGCGAAAAGCGCCTGCGCGAACGCCAGCCGACGCCAGACGAGGCCGATGTCGAGATCCACGAGAAGCCCGGCGAACGCGACGAGCCAGAAAAGATCGCCATGCTCGAGCACAGCCGCGACCTGCTGCACCGCTTCCTCACCCTCTATCCAAAAAGCCCGCTCGCCGACGACGCTGCCTTCTCCGAGGCCAACGTCTACTTCGCCCTCAAAGACTACGCGAACGTGGTGGAGCACGCCGGTCGCGGTGCCGAGCGCCACGCCGACAGCGAGCTCAAGTCCAGCTTCGAATACATGGCCGCCCTCGGCCACTTCTGGCAGCGCCACTACAAAGAAGCCCTCACCAGCGCCACCAGTGTGGCCAATGGCGACAGCAAAGACCGCGACTACGCCCGCTATATCACGGCGCAGATCTACCACGCCACCGGCAAACCCGCCGACGCCATGACCTGGTATGAAAAAGTGAGCCAGCTCTACCCCGACGCCGCCGACGCCATCGACTACTTCAAAGAGAAGAAGATCAGCATGGGCGAGGTCACCACCCTCAAACCAGGCGAGGCCGTCGAGATCAAAATCGACTACCGCAACATCAAAGAGGCTGCACTCGAGATCTACAAAGTCGACCTGATGAAACTCTACCTCCGAGAGAAAAACCTCAGCAACATCACCGCCGTCGACCTCGCCGGCATCGATCCCGAGAGTTCGCTCAGCATCCCGCTCGGCGACGGCCAAGATTTCGCCGACAAAACAATGAGGGCGGAACTCCCGATCAAAGATGAGGGCGCCTACCTCGTCATCTGCCGCGGCGACAACCTCTACACCAGCGGCCTCATCCTCATCACCCCACTCAAGTTGGAAATCCAGGAGAGCACCGACGAGGGCAGCGTGCGCGTCAACGTCCGCGACCTCGCCGCCGGCGGCAACTACATTCCGGAGGTGCTGGTCAAGGTGGTCGGCACGAACAACGACCTATTCCTCTCCGGCCACACCGACCTGCGCGGCGTCTTCCAAGCCGACGGCGTCAACGGCACCGCCACCGTCCTCGCCAGGGCCGAGGGCGGAAAATACGCCTTCTACCGTGGTCAGAAGACGCACGGTACGCCACCGCAATCGAACGCCGCTGCCCAAGAGCCGACGAAAGGAAAACGGGCCGGCGGCAAGAAGCAGCTCCAGCAATCCGACTACCTGAGGAACATCGATGTGCAAAACAAAGCGGTCCAAGAAGGCAATTTCAAAGCCTGGGACGCCCAGCGCCGCGGCGACAACCGCGGTGTCGAAGTCCAGAAGGCGCAGTGATATCGTGCCGTCCCAGTTGCGTCGTCTCTAGATCGTTTTTGAAACAACTCCCGTCTGGCACTTCTGGCGCCGGCTAAAGCGCGGTCGCCCCCGCCGACTGCTCGAAACGCATGGTTCTTGCGCGCGGCGGTGTTCACGACCGAAGCGGATAACGGAAATTCGCTTCGTGCATTCGGTGGGGCACACTTGAGCAAGTTAGTAGGTGCGTCATCCTGCTTGGGACGACACTCTTTCGCGAGCTTTGCGAGGTGAGATCGCCGACATGTGGCTGATCGTCCCGACATTCTGTTGCGGGTGACGAGTGCGGAGCTTGGATCCACTTGTAGGCGAACTCACTGGCGTATAATGACAGTTTGCCTTTCTGGATTGAATTGAGTCCCATGCTAAGAAGTTCGACTGTTTGACTTCGACCCCTGCTGGCTCGTCCGGCGGTGGACCAGTTTGAAAGGCTAAGAAAACGTCTCTCTAAGACACCTAGTCATCCCCTCTTCGCCGCCCACGGCGGCGAAGAGGGGATGACTAGGTAAGCAAGGTGGTGAGCGGCCGCGTTAGCTGCCCAAACATCGGCTCCTGCCAGCTCGTCTGGCAGGGGGCCAAAACCAACTCAAACAGTCGAAAGAAGAGACTTGTCATCATTCATTGTGGCCGGGATGCTCCTGTGGTCCGCAACGTCCCAGGGTCAGACGCAACAGGCTGACGAGGTGGGGCCTTATGTGCGGCTCATTGAACGTCATTTTCGCGAGCTTACGGCAACAGGAACGGACATCTACGGTCCGGATGCCATACCCATGTGGATGTCGGTCGTTGACACCAGGACAGGACGGCCGCCGAAGAAACCGCATGCGCCGAAAAGAGTGTATCGGCAAATTGGCGCTCCGCGGGGCACGACACTGTATTGGGATCAACCGTTGGTGGTTGCCGCCTGCGAACTTTCCCGACTGACCGGCAAGCCCGAATACGAGGAATTGGCCGCGCGTTATGTCAACGCTTTCCTCGATCGCTGTGTAGATCAACGTGGAATGTTCCGCTGGGGCAACCACGAATACTATGATGCGTTCACGGACGACACGGTGCGATTCCATGGTGGTCATCATGAATTGCGCCCAATTACACCTGCTTGGGAGCTGTTCTGGCAACAGGATCGTCAGAAGTGCACTCGATACATCCGCACCATGGCCCGTCGCCACGTCTACGATGTCACGACGGGCGGTTTCAATCGCCACGATGATGGGAAACGCGGCCACGCTTTCATTGAATCCGGAGGGATTCTGGTTGAGTCACTGACGTGGCTGTACGGAAAGACCGGGGAGCGTGATCTGGTCACGCAGGCCCTGAATATCGCACGCTACAGTCACTCGCATCGTGGCGAATCGACTGGACTGGCGAAGAACGAACCCGACTTCGGTCGTTGGGACTCAAGAG
The DNA here is from genome assembly GCA_964617665.1 of uncultured Pirellulaceae bacterium. GTDB lineage: Bacteria > Planctomycetota > Planctomycetia > Pirellulales > Pirellulaceae > JADHUC01. The sequence continues at coordinate 79,933 of CAZUAH010000003.1, read as the reverse complement.
TCTCCACAACAGAGATCGGTGTGTGGGCCCAATCCCTTCTGCGAGCCAGCCAGTACGCGTCGAACAATGAATTCGCCGAAATGGCACGGGCGGGCGTTGCCGCCTATCTCAAGTACGGCTTTGACAGCGAGACGCAGAGGTACTTTGGCCAAATTCGAGTCCGCGACGGCAAGCCAGTCACTCCAGAAAAGGAGGGTTATTGGCCCGGGAAGTACGCAAACATCTGGGCCACAGAGCAGTGGCCGACCCACGACTACCCGATGGCCGTCGCCGAAGCGTGCGTGACCTTGTACTCAAGAACAAAGGACGAGGTTTTCCACGAGGGAATCCGTCGGTGGGCGAAGATCGTCTCAGACCAGACGCCTGCAAACGGAGGAAAGGGTGCCTATGCGGAGCACTACGGCAGATGCATTCACTTTCTGGTGCGAGCCGGACGTGCTCTTAAGGATGAGAATATGATCGCCCACGCTGACGTCCTGGCGAAAGAAGCCGTTGGTCATCTTCACGACGGGAAGCTATTCCAGGGATATCCTGGCACACATTTGTACGAGTCCGTCGACGGAGTTGGCTATCTGTTTTTTGCGCTGATGTATCTCGAAACGGGACAGGAATTGGATTTGCGCGGTTTTGGATTTTGAATGAGCTTGCACGGTTCAGCCTTATAGTAACCATCGCGCTCCGCGTGATGTAGCAAGCGTTGCGAAGTGTGCAATTTCCGCGACAAGATCGAAGGGCGAGCGGCAATTCGGTTCTTGCCTGCACGTAGTGGAATTCGCCAGAATTCCATTCGTCCTGACGGGATTCTGGCGAATCCCTCTACGGTCAATTCTCATCTGCCGTTCCCCCGAAGCAACAAACTCTTTGCACGGGCCAGCTTCTCGGCAGTCGCCAGGTGATTCACTTCCTGTCCGGCCCGATCCTAACCCAAAGCCAACGTCGCCGCGGCCAGAACCACAAGCCACCAGTTCGCAGGAAGGCACCCTCGCATTGTGGGATCTCCCATAAGATGATCCGCCCGGTCTCTCATTGTTCCATTCACGATAGTATAACTGTATCCGTAACCCATAAGGAATCGTTTCATGTTGAGAACGCTGTTGCTCGTCGCCATCGTTGGTTGGGGGCCATCTGCCGTCCTGGCGGCGACCGCTGCCGATCCGCCCAACGTTGTCATCCTGTTCACCGACGACCAGGGCACGCTGGATGCCAACTGTTACGGCTCGAAGGATCTGCACACGCCCAACATCGACAAACTGGCGGCCACGGGCGTGCGGTTTACGCAGGCGTATGCCCACACGGTCTGCTGCCCGGCTCGAGCAGCGCTAATGACCGGGCGTCATCCGCAACGTAGCGGGGTGAACCACTGGACGCAGGGGAATATGGACGGGGCGGACGGGATTAACATGGCATTGGGGGAAGTAACGTTGGCCGAAGCGCTTCAGCCAGCCGGTTATCGCACGGCGCTGTTCGGCAAATGGCACCTCGGTTCACATCGTGACTTTGGGCCAAAGAAGCAGGGCTTCGACGAATTCTTCGGAATCCGAGACGGTTTCATCGACAACTACAATCACTACTTCCTGCACGGACAAGGCTTCCACGACCTGTACGAAGGCACCACAGAAGTCTGGGCCAAGGGCGAGTATTTTCCGTCGCTGATGGTTGAACGTTCGTTGAAGTTCATCGACGAGAACAAAGACCGACCGTTTTTCCTGTACGTGGCGTTCAATATCCCGCACTACCCCGAGCAGGCGCTCAAACAACACGAGAAGTTGTACGAGAACCTGACCGGACCGCGCAGGCCCTATGCGGCTATTGTGACTACCACGGATCACTTCATCGGCCAGGTCGTCGACAAGCTGGAAGAATTGAAGCTTCGCGAAAACACTATCATCATTTTCATGAGCGACAACGGCCATTCGATGGAAAACAAGAACCGCATTCGCGTGGATGACCACAAAAGCGGTTACCCCAAGGGCCATTTCTACGGCGCTCACGGAGGCGGCAATACGGGCAAGTGGATCGGCCAGAAAGGCTCGTTTCTCGAAGGCGGCATTCGCGTACCCGCTATCATCAGCTTTCCCGCGAAATTGCCCCAGGGAGAAGTCCGGGACCAAATCGTTACAGCGATGGACTGGTACCCGACAGTGCTTGACTTATGCGGCGTCAAAAGACCCGACGTGGACTTTGACGGACACAGCCTGTTACCCGCCGTCAACTCGGACACTGCCGGCTCGCCACACGAGGTGCTTCACTTCCAATGGCACAAGACTTGGGCCGTACGCAAAGGCGACTGGAAACTGATCGGCCGAGACGACCGCCCGCAGGCCTCCCTGCACAACCTTGCGAATGAAAGGCCGGAAGTCGTGGACTACGCCAAACAGAGACCGGAAATCGTCGCCTGCCTTCGAAAGCTCCACGATGATTGGGCAAAGGACGTTATGCCGAAATGAGAGACTCAAGCATATCCGAAACTCAAGTTCCGGGAGGGCGAGGCTCCTGCCGAGCCGCGCGCAGGCGGCAGAATTTCGGCTCAGCAGGAGCTTCGCCCTCCCGAATATCGAAGCTCCATGATTTTTCGAGATGTGCTCTTGTACCATCAGAACTGCACCACCATGGCTCAGACCACAAATCTATTGTTGACCACGAAAGGAAGACCACAATGAAGATATGGATGATCAGACACTCCGCGATGACCGCTGTCTTGGCTGCCACGCTTCTCCTCGGCACCGAAGTCGTGGCTGCGGAGTCTACTGACGACGCGTCACCAAAACCTCCGAACATCCTTTGGATTGTCGGCGAGAACTTTGCGCTGGATCTCGGATGCTACGGCGCGGAGAACGTTCGGACACCGAACCTTGACGCGCTGGCGGCCAACGGAGTGCGTTACACGAACGTGTTCTCCACGTCGCCAGTTTGTGCTCCAAGCCGTTCGGCGTTCATGACAGGCATGTATCAGACGTCCACCGACATGCATCACATGCGGTCGCATCGGGACGACGATTTCCGCTTGCCACCGGGTGTTCGCCCGCTGACTCACCAACTGCAGGACGCCGGTTACACGACCGCCAACATCAAGCATATTGGCGATCGGGAAGTCGGCACGGGCAAGCTGGACCTGAACTTCGTGAACGAAGGTCCGGTCTACCAGACGGGTGATTGGTCGGCGCTGAAAGACAACCAGCCATTCTTCGCACAAATCAACACGCCCGAGGCGGAATACGATATCTACGACCGTAAATCGGCCGAGAAGCCAAGAGTCAAATGGGTAGGCGAGGAGTGGCATCCGCAGGTCGCCACGCCGGACAACGTATCGCCGCCGCCGTATTACCCGGACCATCCGATCACGCGTCAGGAATGGGCTCGCTACCTGAACTCCGTCACAGGCGTGGATGTGCGCGTGGGTTGGATTCTGGAGCAACTGAAGAAGGACGGGCTGGCAGACAACACGGCGGTGATCTTCTTTGCCGACAACGGCCGGCTCGATGCGCGCGGCATCCACTGGTGTTGGGACAGTGGGCTGCACGTGCCGATGATCGTGCACTGGCCAAGAGACTATCCCGCTCCGCCGCAGTATCGACCGGGCTCGGTTAACGATCAGGTCATCAGCCTGCTCGATCTGACGGCCACAACGCTGTGGATCGCTGGCGTGCCGCGGCCAGCCGGAATGCAAAGCCGCTTGTTCCTTGGCAGCCGCGCCGACCCACCGCGGACATACGCGTTCAGTGCCCGCGACCGGATAGACGAAACCGTCGTGCGTCTCCGTTCCGTACATGACAAGCGGTATCACTACGTTCGGAACTTCACTCCCGGCGCCGGCTTCCAGACGTTAAATCGCTACAAAGAAAAATGCTTCCTCGTCAAGCCGCTGATGCGCAAGCTCTATGCCGAAGGCAAACTGACCGGCCCGCCGGCCGATCTGATGAAGCCGTTTCCCAAGGAGCAACTCTACGACACGGCGGTCGATCCTCACGAGGTTCGCAACTTGGCCGATTCAGACGATCCGGAGCATCGCGACGCGCTCATCCGACTGCGTGCGGCGTTGGACACGTGGCTGGCGGAAACAGGCGATCTGGGACAATGGCCCGAGCCGCCCGAAATCGTCGCACCGTTCGAGAAGGAGATGGGCGACTGGTTCGGCACGCCCGCGTGGTACCGGGACGAGAAGTAATAGCCGCATGCAGACGCGCAAGAGAGGCCGATCGCTTTTGCTGCGCGCTGTCGGCGAGTACAATGAGCGCCACCTATTCGACGGCTCACTGCGGTTCGCAAAGAACCTGCGGTCGAACACATCCTTGGCAGTCTGAGCAAGCGAAAGGACCCAACAATGAGAGAATTCCACCATATCGGTATCCCTGTGGCTGAGAAACAGCCCGACATGGTTTACTACGAGAGCATCAAGTGCTGGGCCAGCGACCCCGACTCGACACCTGGGCGCATCGAGTACATCTTTTTCGAGGATGATACGACCATCACCGAGCCGGTTCTCTCCGTGCCGCACGTAGCCTTCCGTGTGGACAATCTGGCCGAGCAGATCAAGGACAAAGACTGCGTCCTTGGCCCGATCAAGCTGCCCGAAGGCGTCGAGGTAGCGTTCTTCTACGTTGACGGTTGTTTGACCGAATACCATCAGGTTATCGAGTAGGCCTGAACGAACTGAAGTCGTTGGCCGTTTTCTTCTCAGGCAAGATCATTGGTGGGCAAAATCATGGGAAAGAGGCGCGGGGATAATGCCTATTTCTGTTGCTGTTCCAGTGTGGCGGATTACTCAGGATGAATTTCACGCGATGGACTATCGCGTGATGGGAGTGATCTTTGACGTCCACAACGAACTGGGCAATCTGTGTGACGAGCACGTATACCGCGATGAGATCGCGGAACGCTGCAGAACGAATGGATTTGACCAAGTCTATACGGAAGTGGGCATACGCGTTTCGTTTGAAGAGTTCACGAAACGTTACTCGATTGACCTACTCGTCGAAGGCTCCGTCATGTACGAGTTGAAAGTTGCCGACGCGTTGGTGCCCGCGCATCGCAAGCAGACATTGAATTACCTCTTGTTGACCGGGCTGGGGCATGGAAAGCTGGTCAACATGAAGCCCGACTCGGTCGACCACGAGTTTGTCTCTACGCGATTGACACCTGATCGCAGATTCAACTTTCACGTCAACGAAAGCCGTTGGGAAGATTGCGACGAAAACGGTCGGTGGCTTCGAACGTTGATGAAACGCCTTGTCTCAGAATGGGGCGTGTTCCTCGAAGTGGAACTGTACTATGACGCTGTGAAGCATTTCCGCGGCGGCGAAGACCGCGTGATTCGCAAGATCGAGTTGTTCCACGATGGCCGTTCCATCGGCACTCAGCGAGCTCACCTATTGAACCGTTCAACTGCTCTCAACATCTCCGCGATCACGGGCGACACGACCATCTACGAGAAGCACTTACGCAAGTTCCTTCGGCACACTAGACTGGCCAGGATCCAATGGATCAACTTCAATCATCACGACGTGCAACTCACAACCATCGAATCCGATGATTTTGCCCACAAATGATTCTGCCCGTTGCCGACAGTTGGTGAACCGGGACCTCAAATTCACGGGAGCAAGCACGCATGAACACCAAGACGCTACAAATGGCCCTCATCACGTTGTTGCTGCTGGCGCTCGCCAGCGCAACTAGTGCCGAGTCTTCACCCAACGATGTCTTGGTCCAGCCGTTGCAGCCGGTCTATTTCCAGCAGATCAAGGTTCGCGGTTTCTGGAAGGACCAGATCAAGCGGCTTACCGAACGGTGGATCCCCCATTGCATCAAACAGATGGAAAAAGGTGGGCAGGGCCAGGAACTGCTGAACTTGGTCCACACAGCCAAGATCCTCAGAGGTGAGTCAGCGGGCAGGTTCACCGGCACACCGTGGAGCGATGCCTACGTCTACAACACGATCGAGGCCATCTGTCTCGCGCTGGCAGTCGACCCAGAAGGCGACAAGGAGTTGGCGGAGGCTCACGCCTTCCTGCGCAAGAAGCTGGACGAATGGATTCCCATTGTGCTGGCCGCCCAACTAGAAGACGGGTACATCCACTCGTATCACATCGTCAACAAGTTCGATCGCTACACCAACATCAACGCCCACGAATTCTATGTGCAGGGCTATATTCTTGAGGCCGGCGTGGCGCACTATCGCATCACGGACGGCAAGGATCGTCGCCTCTTCGATGCCGCTAGCAAATGCGCGGATCACCTTTGCGAGACATTCGGCCCGGACCCGAAGCGGAACTGGATTCACGGGCACGCGGGTATGGGCTACTCGCTGTGCCGTCTGGCCCGGTTGGTCAATGAAGTGGAAGGAGCAGGCAGGGGCAACAAGTACTTCGAACTGGCGAAGTTCCTGTTCGACAATCGCCATACGGAGGAGAAACATCGGAGCGAATACCGCCAGTCTCACCTACCGGTTCCGGAACAGGCCAAGGCAGTTGGACATGCCGTCCGCGCCACCTACTTCTACACGGCCATCGCGGATTTGGCCATGCTGACCGGCGACGAGGCCTACTTGAAGGCGGTCGATAGAATCTGGGACTGCGCAGTGAATCGCAGGATGTACGTCACCGGCGGTGTCGGATCTACCGGCAGCGGCGAAGCGTTCGCGGGCGACTACGAGCTACCCAACGAGAGTGCCTATTGCGAATCCTGCGCTGGTTGCGGGCTGTCGTTCTGGGCTGACCGTATGCATCGTCTTCATCACCACGGCCAGTGCGTCGACGTCCAGGAACGCGTGCTCTACAACAACATCCTGGGCGCGATCGAACTGTCCGGCGTGAATTTCTTCTATCAGAATCCGCTCGGTGCGGACCGCAATCGGTATTCATGGCATGGCTGCCCATGCTGCGTCGGCAACATTCCTCGCGCGCTAATCGCGATTAAGGACTTGATGTATGCCTTGAACGCAGAGAAAGATACACTGTTCGTCAATCACTTCGTGGCCAGCGAGGGCACTATCGAAGATGTAGCCGGCTCTTCATTGCGCATCGAGCAACGAACGGATTATCCGTGGAAAGGCGATGTCTCGATCCTTCTGCATCCAGCCAACGCCACCAAGTTCACGCTGAAGATTCGCATCCCCAACCGCGGTGCAAGCAAGCTTTACACGCCAGAGCCCGATTTGGAGGGCACATTCACGATCAGAATCAACGACGAATCGCAGGTTGTCGATGTTGTCGATGGATATGTCAGCCTCAATCGCAAATGGGAATCGGGTGACCGCGTCGATGTGTGCCTGACCATGGACATTCAGCGGGTTTACGCCGACGAGCGAGTCAAAGACAACCGCGGCCGCGTCGCCCTCCAGCGCGGACCAATGGTCTACAACATCGAGGACGCCGACCACGACGGTCAAAGCCGATCCGTCGTCCTCAAGCCTGAGGCTCCTCTCAACACGGTCTGGAAGGAAGACCTCTTGGGCGGCGTGATGGCTATTGAAAGCGAGGACAAGAGTCTGTTTGCCATTCCCAACTACGTACGCCAGAACCGCGAAGGCTGGTCGCAGGTTTGGATCCCTGAAAAGCCAGAACTGGCCGCGCCCCGCCTCGAACCGACCATCGCCTCGACCAGCAAGGTGACGACATCCTATCGCACGCACGAAGGCCGATTCAGCACGCGCGCGATTCACGACCAGAAGGAGCCCAAACAGTCCGACGAGCGGCATACCCCGCTGTTCCATTGGTGGCCGCACTTGGGAACGCGTGAATGGGTCCAGTACGATTTCAAGAGAGCGGAGAAGGTCAGCTCCGTCGAGGTCTACTGGTACGATGACCGCGCTTGGGGCAATTGCCGCATACCCGAATCATGGCAGCTACTCTGCCGCGATGGCGATGAATGGAAACCCGTGCGTGGCGCCTTGGACTACGGAATCGAACTCGACAAGTTCAACCGTGTGACCTTCGAACCGATCACCACCGACGCGTTGCGTCTTGACGTGCAACTGCAGAAAGGTCAATCCGCTGGCATTCTGGAATGGCGCGTTGAATAGAGTCTGGCTATACATCTTCATTCGCCAGCCGAAGGATGGTCTGGCGCAGCTCAGATGACACGAAGAAGTTGAGTTCGGCCTGTAGACGATCGAGGAGCGGCCTTACAGCCGGGCAGACTTCGACGCGTTGGTCGCGTACTTGGGCAACCAGGTGCAATATTCCGAGACCATGGGCTACGTGATGGGCGAGGGCTCCAGCAGCGGTTCCGGTTCGGCCAGCGCAGCTTTCAATCCGGTTACACCCGAAATAGAATACGACGCCGAGTTCGGAGTCGAGGTCATTCGCGAATAGACACATTGGGACGCTACATTGAAAGACAGATGCTGAAAGCTATACCGAACCGCATGAGAACTTGGCAACTGTACCCGATGGCTTCGCATGCTTTGGTGCTTCTATGGGCGTCGTGGTTTGGCCTGCCCGACGTGGCTGCTCAGCAAGGCCCCACAGAGGCGCGATTGGAACAACGCGGCAAGGGTCCTCGTCAGCCCGTGGCAGCGTTTGATCCCCTGTTCTCCGAGATTCGAGCCGGCCTCATCGAAGGTGAGCGGCTCTGGCGGAGCGTACGGAATTGCGGATTCACGCTGTCGAGTGATTCCGGTGGCGGTGGTTTTTACTTCGAGTACATCATCGAAGGGCCGGCAAGCGATGGACAACACGGCAGAGGATATGGGCGCGCGTTGAATGAATCGAACGCGGCCCACACTGCCTCTCTTTGGCTGGGCAGACCGCAACTCCCTGGTATCGCGTTCATCGACCGTAGCAGGTTCTTCCTGCGTGACGATGCATCCTGGTCGTACGGTGATAGTGGGCGTTGGGCATTCATAGTTGATCGCGATCATCAAGTCGAGCATTCCGATAGCCGCGCCGCGCCTGAAGGGTGCTCGAAGTATATTCTTTTCGATCTGGTCCCGTTTCTCGAAGAAGCGGTCGGAGAGGATACGCCCCTCACCCACTGGCATCCTGTTTCAAGAACCGTGACTCTTCGTAAGCCGAAGGGCACGGTGTTCTACCTGCGTTTCCGCTCGCCGAACGATGCGCTTCGTTACGGCACGGTTCTGGGTGAACTGCGCATCGAGTGCAGCAACTCCGCGCTTCAATGCTATCGTGCGTTTCAGCAGACGCCCAACACGCATGCCAGACTGCGCCTGGACAATCCACGCGTTCTGGCTGCAAGCGTTGGAGCTAAGACCGGGGAACGTGCGGAGTCAATTCAGGCTGGCTGGGAGATGTCGGCCAAGCGGGCGGCAGCGATGAAATTGTGGGCGCAGCTAACGGCGTATGAGGTCGTGGACTGCGAGCCGAGCGTCCTCAGAGGGGACTACCAGAGCCTTGGCCTGGGCGAACGCATCCTTCTTCTAATCAACGTAGCCGAGCAGCTACCTTCCCGCGAAGCGGAGAAACGGCCCGCAGTCGCCGAACTTCTTGTTGTTCGCTTGACGGGAATAATTCGTTCGATGATCGCCAAGACGCAGGAAGACGCACCCGTGGAATACCTGTTTCCGGACGATTCCGCCATGATTTATCGTGAGACCGAAGGGATGTTCGGTTCGCTCGAGTGTGGTCTGCTGGTTAAGGCCGCGGTCACACTGTTGTCGTCGCCACTTGTTTCCGAGGAAGCGAAAACGTTACTGTGCGATGCGTTGGGCGATTGGGGATACGCACCTATTCTGGCCACTCGGACGGACTTACGCTCGATCCGAACGGACCGCCCGTTTTACGACGCGATTCTTCGATCCCGTTGGCAGTGGCCCTGCGAGCCCCCACACATCCAGGCGTGCTTGGATGCATTGCGTTTAGCATCGCCGGGCGGAGAAATCGAGGCGGCGGCCGTGGAAACACTGATCCGCCTCGACGCCTTGGGGCAGGTGCCGAAAGCGGCGCTGGACCGGTGGTACGCGGAAAACGTGGTCCACGCGTCTGGTCAAATATGCCGCGAGAGCCTGTCCGTGCTCACGGCACAACCAACAGGCCGAGACTTCGTGATTCAACGACTGAAGAACCGTGTCGATGGTCGTCATGTCGAGAAACGAATAGCGATGGCTCTGGCAATTCGCCTCCGAGCAACGCTGGAAACGAAACGATTCGATTTCATCCCAAAGCAAGTCTGCGTGGAAATTCTCGATTTTTTCGGGGCATCGCCGTAACGCGTCAGCATCAGCAGGCTGTCACGTTATCACCTCTGACCGCCGCAACCTGCTTTCCCTATTCGAACGTCAACAGACCGAAGCCTTCCGGTCTGGCCTTCAAGGCGGCAGGTTTCGCCCAGGACTGGAGGCCGACTCGTGGAACTACGCGTTGGATGCCTGCCGCCCAATGATCGCCTGGGGCTGGTGGGCGTTCGACCAATTCGCTCCAGGCGATGGCCGCTTCGACGGTCCAGGTGTGATCGTCTTGGGCCGAGGCGACATACCATTCTGGATCCCATGCCGAAGTCCCAAAGCATGACTCTGCCGGCCAACCACGATGGTCTACGACCAGTCGATAGTAGGTCGCGTAGTCCCGATCTACATCCAGTAAGAACTCAACGCGATCCCTGTCGCTCAGGTCAGGATCACGGGGCCTCGGCGAATCGTTTGCCGGGTATTCCGCTCCAGGGGCCTTGCGACAGCTTATCGCGAGGTACAGGAACTGATCGTCGAAGGCCAGCAACACGGCCCCTGGCCAGTCGGCATCGTCTCGGTAAGAGCTTGTGAGTGGAACGGGTGTACAAGCCTGCCAGGTTTCGTCATCCAAAATGGCATCCAGCCGCGGTTTCTGTGTTGCCTTAACACATGTGGTCACCGGCTTCGGAGCGACTCTTCCGCCTCGTGTCATCCAGAGTTCGCTTTGTGCGCAGGACCACCAAGCGTCGCGAGTTCGGCTTGCCGCCGTGAAGTGGTAATAACGTTGTGCGTCTTGTAGACGCCCGACGAGCCGGTCGGCGACGGCAAGGGGAAATCGCAGCTCCGGCTCGACGAACAACGAAGGTCGCGAGTTCTGGACGAGTTGTCCGTACGACGCAGCCTGCAGAGCCCTATCCGCACGTGACGAGCCACCTGCCGCCGATCGTTTGTGCATTGTCATTTTTGGTGCATCCGGTGACTCGAAGGAAGCTGGCTGCACGTTTCCAAGATCAATCGGCGATTCGATAACCGCCGTTTGCTGCGGCTGTTCCGTCTGACGTTGCACCATCCAGCCAACTTCGGCGCTTGCGTGATAACGTACCAGCCAAAGAAGCGTCGATTCGCACAGCGGATGATTCGGTCGCCGGCGCACAAGGTAGCCCAACACGTCAGCCGCCAGATCCGGCCGCCCGAAATCGTGGAAGCCTTGTGCCAGTTCGTACAGCACTTCCCCGCTGGCCGTTTCATCCAGCCCGCGTATCAGATCCTCGGCTTGACCAAGCCACGCGTCTCCGTCCCTGGCCGACTCTGCGGCATACTGCAGCAAACGTTGGATGTTTCGCCGTTGCTGGGCGCGGCGACTGAGCGTGCGAACATCACCTGGGAGCGGAGCATTCAACAAACGTCTGGCATCGCCGCCGGGCTGCAAGGAAATGCCCGCAAAGAAATCGCGTTGGCTAGACTGTTCCGGCTGACGATCCAATAGGAGGCGAAAACCGAGCGTCTGAGATGGCGACTGGTATTCGTGGCGAATCAAGTCACTGCCGTACTGGGCCTGTTCGGCCAGGGATCGACCAAGCCGAGACGCGAGTTGTGACGTCGTGACATTCAGCGTTCCTTGAACATCGCCGCCCAGTGAACTGTATACCTTTCTGACCCGCCAAGGTTCCAGCCCGCCCAATGCGATCTGTCGCGGGTACGCTGCGGCATCGGCAGCCCGTTCGACGGCCGCCAACACGGCCTGATTGGTCAAATGACCGAGCGGATCGTCGCCGCGGGGACTGGCTGGTTCCGTCAGGACAACATCCGGGCGCCATTGGCGGATCCTGCGAACGATATGTTCTTCAAACGCTTCTTGACCACGCCCCCGATGAACGCCGTTCCAACCATCGACGATTGCGGGAGCCGGCAGAGACAACTCTCGCTCGCGCGTCGGAAAACACCAGGCTGTTTCCGCCGCCGAGCCGCCGACGGATGACAACGCTTCGTGGGTGCGCGATTCGATCGACGCCTGTTCGGCCACGTCGACTTGGCCGTCTCGCCGACACATGATTTCGACTGCTGATAGGTATCCTTCATTACCGGCCACTCGAGCGAACAGCTCAAGCGGCATTTTTTCTGGTTCGCTGAATACGCTCAACAAGGCAGCCCGCGAGCCGCCTTGTTGTTGAGTGAGCCACGTGCGTCCACCGTCTCGCGTTGCCAGAATCGTACCCAGCGATCCGACCGCCCAACCGCGATTGGCGTCCAGGAATGTCATCGCGCGAATCGGCAGTTGTTGGCCCGTATCGAGTACCTGCCAACTTCGCCCGCCGTCCGCCGAGTGCAGTACGTGTGTGCCAGGTGAACCAACCGCCCAGCAAAGCTCGCCCAATACCGACACCGCTCGGAAATCGAACTGATCGTACATTCCGTCTGGCAGTCGGCTGGCCGGTTCGCGCCACGATTTTCCTCCATCGTGCGTGCACAGAACGAGACCTCCGTCGCCGACCAGCCAACCGGGCCCTTGGGGAATCGGAGCCGGGACGTGCGGCTGGGGAAGCCCCCGGTGGTAACGCGAAGTCAGTCGCACGCAACGGACGTGTCGCAGGCCAACGTCTGGCGAGGCTGCCGGCTTCACCCCGCTGGCATGCACCGAGGCGACCGTACCGTCTCGACCCGCTACCGTACCAGAGCCGTCATACTGGAAGTCACCGGCTAGCCAGCCGGAATCGGTTTGCGTTGGGATCGACGACCAGCTACGTCCACCATCTATTGTGCGAAGCACGCCGGCCGAGTAAGTGGCCGAAGCGTCGCCTACAGCCCAACCGGCGCGAAGATCGAAGAACTTGACGCGGCGGAGCGCGGGCAGTGAAATACGAGGGATCCGTTCCCAATGTTGTCCGCCGTCAGTGGTCCTGAGCACCACTCCGGTGCTCTTGTGCGTGTAGAGATGGCTCCAGCCCCCGACGATCCACCCGTTGCGGTCATCTACGAAACAGACTGATTCCAGACGGCAGGGAACGGGCGAAACCTGCAGTTGCCAATTGCGGCCGCCATCTTCCGTATGCCAAATCACTCCACGATCACCCACGGCCCAGCCACGATCTGGATCGACAAAGAAGACGTCGGTCAGTTCCGTGTCGCGCAGAAATTCCTCTGGAAACCGGGGTGGCTGGGCAAGAGACCGAGCCGCCTGTCCCGCAATGACCACAATTGCCGCCAGTGCTAGCAGCCGAACAGAAAGGTTGCGTGCTGGCCTTCCGTGACCTGTCATGAGATTGACTCCGCGTCCTGTGAGTGCAGAATTCGAGCCACTACGTTCGCACGCGGGATTCTAACGAAAGCAGCGAGCTTCTCCTATACTGCTCGCTGGCCTTGATCACAGCTTCGTCATCGTGGGGCACGTTCTTAACGCGCCAAGGTCCGGTAGGCGGTGAGCGACGGCGCATTGGAAACGTGCCCCACGCACTGGACTAGAATCGGGACGAGAATTCCCGTTGGACGACCTCAAACACTCGTCCGCGCAGCGCATCGAAGTCGGCCACCAATTGGCCAGCCAATTCCGTGAGCGAACTACGGCTGGTTCCGGCACCGCCCACGCGTGTCTCGACCAGCGGTTTTCCGATGGCCTTTTCGGCCTTTTTGATGCGGCCCCACACATAGCGGTAACTCTTGCCGAGCTCAGCCGCAGCCGCCTTGATCGAACCGGCACTTTGCACGGCCTTGAGGATCTCACTAATGCCAAAGCCAAAGGCGTATTTGTCGTCTACCTCCAGCCAGACTTTTGCCCGTGCCTGCATTCGCTTCTGATTCGTGGGACTTCGTCGAGAACGCGCCATAACAGGTCCCCCTTCGGGTTTCGGGATTCGGGCGAACCGGCGAGGTCTGCCCGTTGACGAATTCTATTCGCCCTGAAAGCAAATCAGGTTGCCATTTTTCGTACACAGGTATAGTCTGCCGCGCGCCGCGATCAGACCATCGAAAATGGGTGGCGAGTCCAACTCGTATTCGGCCAACCGTCGTCCGTCCTTCGCAGACATCGCCCAGAGCTTCCCGCCAGCTCGGCCTTCGAAGGAGGCCAGCGGATCATCCGGTTTCAGGATGTCAGGCGCACCGGCAACAAACAGTTTATCGCCAGCCAACACCAATGCCTGGGCGCGAACGGGCACTTTCACCGCCCACTTGGCAGGTTTGGACCTGGAGAAGCCAGGCCCCTTGTCCCAGTTAGCCGCCTTCTCCTCGAGCACCGGTTCGTTATCGTTGTGATCAGCGAAGACCTCGCAGCCGGTTCCTGGAACGAACCAGGGACGACGGACATCTTTCTTGTTGTAGACTTTCACACCGTAGGTCGTACGGTCGTCGAAAACGAGCATTTGCCCCGTCTTCGCCGCACCTTCGTTTGCTCGGTAATACCCTGGCCACCGGGCCGAATACATCCAGAAAGTCCGGTTGTAGCCCGAGTCGTCCAAAAGGCCTGAGGTGGAGAACAGGTGAAGACCCACGTTTCGGTCTCCCATCCGAGTGATGCGAGAGGTCTCTTGGAGCTGCAATTCCTTATCGAGTTTGACCTGCCTCATGTAGATGAATCCGCCTTGACTCAACAGCACCTCGGACCGAGCACCTTCCATGTCGAAGGCCCAACCGGGTTCGTCGGGGAGCTTTGGATACGGACCCTGCAAATGAGCCTGGTGCACCGTCTTGCCGGTCCGAATGTCAAGCCCGTACACATGAACGCCACCATCCAAGAACGAGGAATAGCCCGCGGCGAAATAGGCCACTCCGTCCTCCACCAGAACACTACCGTGCACGGGCCAGGAGGAGGCTACTTGATCGTACATGACCACTCGATGGTCCGCTGGGGCAGCCAAGAATCGCCATGCGAGCTGACCGTCCGCGGCTCGCAGGCAGTAGACCCATCCGTCGGCTGATCCAAATAGGACCAGTCCTCCGAAGTAGGTCGGCGGGGAATCCACACGTCCACCGACGGTGCAACTCCAGAGTTCCTTGCCTCCTGCGGCGTCTAGACAATGAACGGTATGGTCGTCGATCGTACAGACAAGAGCCTTGCCATTGGCAACGACGGGCGCGGTCAGACGCTGGCCCACCTTGGTTTTCCATGCAACTTGCACATTTGTGGGAACCTTCGTCGGCGTGGAACCGCTGCGTTTTGTGTCGTGTCGATAGGTTGACCAATCGTCTGCAGGCTGGAGGGTGGAGACTGGAGGCTGGAACTCGGATAGCTTTTCGTACGCAGGGCCTTTCTTTAGACGCGTCTCACCTTTCGACTCCTCGACTTTTCGACTCTTCGGTTCTCTTGCTGGCGCAAGAGCGTTGAATCCGTTCAATAGCACGCCGGGATAGCAGAAGCACTGGTGAGGCGGTACGTATAGCAGTCCGTTCGATGGCATGATTCCCATGCGACACGGCGCTCGAAGCCAGTCGCAGCGGTCGAAGTTCTTCTCTTGCAGATCCAGAAACTCGACGCCGCGTTTGGGCCAAAGGAGATAACGTTCGGTCGCCTTGCTGCGGTAGCAGCGGAAATGATGCCCGAAGTCGATCAGATTCCGGACCGTCACGGTCTTCTTCACCTCGCCCGAAAGTAGATCACGCCCCTCTTTGCTGATCAGCGTCTCTTCCAGCCCGTTGATCAGGACATTCCGAGGATCGCGCATGTTGAAGTTTTTCTTCGGTCCTCCCGACCAAACTAGCCCAGAAGCTACAAACAGGTCTGGCGGATGCGCAGCACCGCAACCAGGCGGACTTGGAGCAGTCCAAAGCACTCTGCCGGTGTCCGCTGCGAGAGCTTGAAGCTGCTTGGAGCCCAGCGCTAGGACCACATCCTCCTGGGCCACAACGGTATTCGCTGTCACCCACGCTCCCCATCTGCCGCCTTTTGCGGCGGTAGCCTCCGCCCGCCAGAGTTCGGAACCGGTTTTCAGCTCGACGCCGACCAACGCATCGTAGGTGTGAAAGAAGACGTGGTCGCCGGCAACGGCAAGCGACAACGGCAGGATCTTCTCCTCTTGCCGTTTCCATATCAGTTCGCCGGTGTCTACCTTGATAGCAACGATGGACTCGTTGGGCGATTGGCCCAGTCCTCTTTCGGAGCCGGTAGCTGGTATCTGTCGAATGCACAACACGAGGACGCCCTCGTGGTGCAGGATTTCGTCCGTCCCCTCGGTACCTGGCAGAGTCTCAGTCTCTTCGCCGGTGGCCGCGTCCAGCACGCTGACCGGGGCGCGAAAGCCGAGCGTTGCGTACACGCGATCGCCTGCCGCCACCAGCCGACGCGGCAGGACCACCGGCGACTGCAGCCGTTGTGCACCGAGTCGCCACCAGTCCTTTCCTTCCAGAGCCGATTTCTTCCATTCTCTCCAGCCCCATTCCGGCAAGGGACGCTTCCAGAGGAGCACACCGCTGAATGCGTCGCGTGCGATGAGGGACCACTGGGAAGGAAGCCGCTCGTCGAGGATCCCGGTCAACCCTTCGTCCAGTATGTAGAAGACTCGCCCGCCGCCAGAAACCAGCGCGCTCACGCTCGAGTCGATCTCATGGCTTCGGCAGTACAGCGGACGAGCGACCCATTGCAGATGCCGAGGTGGACCCACGACCGAATCGTCCGCCACCGCGTTGCCCGAGGCGTCGTGCAAGTAATGCGTCCACTCGTCGATCTCGGCAGGCCATGGCTTGCGGTAGGAGTCAAGAGTCGAGAGTCGAGAGTCGAGAGCCAGAGCGACACCACCGGGGGCCAAAACCCGCTGAATCTCCTTATCCCGAATCTCGCACCCCGCATCTCGTATCACGAGATTCACTAGATTGTCCGCATAGGGCAGACGCCTACCATCGAAGTGGTCCACCGATACCGGCCCGTACAAAC
This sequence comes from uncultured Pirellulaceae bacterium, assembly GCA_964617665.1. GTDB lineage: Bacteria > Planctomycetota > Planctomycetia > Pirellulales > Pirellulaceae > JADHUC01. Next base: position 62,954 of record CAZUAH010000003.1, on the reverse strand, counting down.
CCATCGAACGGATATGAGCACGCGCTCTTTCCACGTTTGCGTCATCGGCATCAAGCCCCTGCACGAGATAGCCGTCGTTGGCACGCAATGCCGCTGTCAGCTGGCCGTCGCCGCAGCCCAAATGCACGATCAGCCCGCCGCGAGTGCCCGTAGCATCCAGAATCCTTCGAGCGTGCCCAGATTCAGAGTCAGAAGCCTGTTCAGCGTGCAGGACGAAAGGGCAAGCGAAAAGCACCAGAGCGAAGGCTGTTTTGGTGCGGGGCAGAGTCCAAGACGTCAGCATCTGCACGGTTCCTTTCGTGATAATTTGCAGACATAGTCCATACGTCCAATTCACCGCATTCTAACGGAGCACGACTTCCCGCCTCAAGTTGCCCATCCGATTCAAAAACCAAGGAGCTACATCACTGGCATTATTTCGATAATCGGAGAGAATATGGCACAAAGGGATCTGATACGATTTGTCGCCAACTCCGGCGGCACTTACCTGCAGACACAGGACTCTCGGAGAAAAACAAATGAATCGACGACCTTTTGTGACCGCAGCCCAGTGTATTCTCGTGCTGCTATTCGTGGCTAACCTGGCTCAAGCAGCTGAGATAAAGGAAATCGGCACGATCGAGGGGATCACCGAGTACCGACTCGCAAACGGGCTGCAGGTGCTTCTGTTCCCTGATGCATCCAAGCCGACCGTGACGGTGAACGTCACTTATCTGGTCGGGTCGCGGCACGAAGGCTATGGCGAGGCGGGCATGGCCCACTTGCTGGAACACTTGTTGTTCAAAGGCACGCCCACCCATCCGGATATTCCCGGTGTGCTGAGAAAGCGCGGAGCCCAAATGAACGGAAGCACCTCGTTCGACCGCACCAACTACTTCGAGACGCTACCGGCCGAAGGCGACAACCTGGAATTCGCCTTGCGGTTGGAGGCCGATCGAATGGTCAACAGCTACGTGCGCAAAGAAGATCTCGATTCGGAAATGACTGTTGTTCGCAACGAGTTCGAGGCCGGCGAGAACAATCCTATGCGAATCCTACAACAGCGGGTTTTCTCCATCGCCTTTGATTGGCACAACTACGGAAAATCGACGATCGGCAATCGAGCGGACATCGAACGCGTGCCCATCGGCAAGCTCAAGGCGTTCTATCGTCGTTACTACCAGCCCGACAACGCTGTGTTGGTCGTCGCCGGACAATTCGATCGCGACAAAGGCCTGCAGTTGATCCAAAAGTATTTCGGAGCGATCCCCAAACCTGAACGCGAACTGGACAACACATACACCGAGGAGCCGTCGTCCGACGGCGAGCGGATCGTCATACTCCGCCGCGTGGGCGAAGTGAGTGCTGTGATTGTCGCTTATCGTATGCCCGCCGGGCCACATGTGGATTTCCCTTCGATCGACGTGATGTCGGACATATTGACGAATGTGCCATCAGGCCGCCTGTACAAAGCGCTGGTCGAGAGCAAGAAAGCCACGGCGGTCGGCGGGGGGGCGCCGTCGCTGCACGATCCCGGACTGTTGTTGATCATGGCCCAGGTCCGCGCTGACGGATCGCTGGAGGAAGTCGAGAAGATCATCATCGACGAACTCGAGGGTCTGGCCAAGAAGGGAGTAACCGAGGAAGAGGTTAGCCGCGGCAGTGAGAAGTATCTGAAGCAGTACGAGATGTTGTTGGCGAACACCAGCTCGGTCGGCATCGCTCTGAGTAGCGCGGTTGCCATGGGCGACTGGCGGTTGTTTTTTCTCGATCGCGACCGAATGGAGAAGGTTACACCCGAAAGCGTTCGCGACGTGGCTGCTCGGTACCTTGTGCAAAATAACCGCATCGTCGGCCGCTTCGTGCCCACCGACGAGCCTCAACGCGTTGCTGTTCCGCCAAGGCCGGACGTGGCGGCTATGCTGAAGGGCTACGAAGGGAAAGAGGAAATCGCTGCAGGCGAGGACTTTGACCCAACGCCCGAAAACATCGAGGCTCGAACCGTGCGCGAGACGCTCCCGTCGGGAGTCAAACTGGCCCTGTTGCCAAAGCGGACTCGTGGCGAAGTCCTCCAACTCACGCTACGTCTTCACTATGGCAACGCAGAGAGCCTAAAGGGGCTTGAGACGGCGGCAACCGTGCTGCCGACTCTGATGACCAAAGGCACAAAGCAACTGTCGCAGCAACAAATCAAGGACGCCTTAGACAAACGACGATCCACAATGCGAGTTTCAGGCAGCGTTGGCACCATCACGGTCACGATTCAGACCAAGCGGGCCGAATTGGCGGCCGTTCTGGATGTGTTACAGCAGGTGCTCCGTGAGCCCTCACTGCCGGCCGACGAATTGGAAATCTACCGCCGCCAGCGACTCGCCATGCTCGAGCAAATCTCGACTCAACCACAGTTTCTGGCCATGGAACGAGTGGGCCGAGCGATTTCGCCTTATCCAAAGGGCGATGTCCGATACGAACCGACACTAGAGGAACGGATCGAACGATACCAGTCGGTCAAGATAGATCAGGTGAAGCGGCTCTACGATGACTTCTTAGGCGGAGCCAACGGCGAGGCGGCGGTGGTTGGCGATTTCGACCCCGACCAGATTCGTCCGCTGCTGATCAAGATGCTTGATGGTTGGGCGGCCAAGGTGCCCTACAAGCGGATCGACAACCGAGCAGGCACCGATTTGCCAGCGATTGACGAGACCATCCAGACGCCCGACATGGCCAACGCAGCGTACGCCGCCGGGCTGGCTATCGCGATGAACGCCTTCCATTCAGACTTTCCCGCGATGGTCATTGGCAATCAAGTCTTGGGAGCCTCTGCGATCGACTCGCGACTGGGCGATCGCATACGCAAGAAGGAAGGGCTCTCCTATTCCGTTGGTTCGTCGTTTTCAGCCAACCCAATTGATCCAGTAGCTACGTTCCGAGTCCAGGCGATAGCGAACCCGCAGAACATGGCCAAGCTGAAGGCGATCGCGCGCGAAGAAATCGATCGGCTGCTCCGCGACGGGATCACCGACGACGAGCTTGCCGATGCCAAGCGAAAGAAACTGCATTCGTGGCACATGCAATGGACCAGTGACGCGAATCTGGCGTCTAGCCTGGCATCAGCCCTTCACTCGGGCCGCACGATGCTCTATAGGGCCGAGCACCGAAAGGCGGTCGAGGCTCTTACGGCCAAACAGGTTGTCGAAACGATGCGCAAGCACCTCGATCTCGATCGGCTCACTGTCGTCACTGCCGGCGACTTCAACTCCAAGGCAAAGGAGAAGAAAGAAGCCAAGGCGGCAGCCGCCGATTAAGAACGTGTTTTGAAATTCACTCTCCCCTTGGGGAGAGTCGGCCCGTCAGGGCCGGAGAGGGCGCATTGGCCCCAAACGGAGTTTCGATTCTGCTTAGAACTTGAAAGGTACTCCATGTCGTTTGATGACAACCCGTATAAGCCTCCGCAAGTTGCCGACGCGATAGTCTCCGCCGCGGTCGTCGATAACCATGGCCTTTGGCGCAAAGGAAACATATTGGTGATGCACAAGAACGTGCAATTGCCTGATCGGTGCGTCAAAAGTAACGCTCCTACAAACCGGCGTCTGAAGCGCAACCTGTCCTGGCATCACCCGGCTATTTTTCTAAGCATCCTGATCAGTCTACTGATCTACATAATCCTTGCGCTGGTTTTGCGGAAAACGGCAAACATCTACATCGGATTGAGCGACGAGTGGTTTGCCAGGCGGCGAAACGCCATCGCCGTGGGATGGCTGTCTGCCCTCGCGGGAATCGCCATGTTTGTCATCGGTATCGCCGCGATTGAGCGGAGCGATATCCTACCTTGGCTGATTCTGGTCGGCATATTCGTGTTCTTTTTCGGCTTGATCTGGGGTCTGGTGCGTGCTCGCATGGTATCGCCCGAACGGATCAGCGACGAATATGTGTGGCTGAAAGGAGTCCATCCGGAGTTTCTGGCGGACCTCCCACCTTGGCCACATATCCCATAAGAACGCGTGCTCTGCGGCCGTCCCCTGATTGCAGAGCGTTCCAGCTATTCGCGAGTGTCTTGCGACTGCACGGAGATAGTCTGCAGCCAATCAATCACAAAGTCGATCACCGCCTCTCGTTCCGTTTCCCAGTGCAGTTCGTGGTACAGGCCGTCCCAGAGGCGGAAAGTACATGCGTCGCCAGCGTGGCGTGCAAACTCGGCACTCGCGTTGGGCGAGGTCAGCGGATCGGCACCGCCATGCATCAACAGAGTCGGAAGCGCCAGTTGGCCGGCGTTGTCCAGTGCCCATTGGCCAGCGTCCAGCATCGCAGTGCCAAGACGCGAGGACACGCGCCTGTGAACGAGCGGATCTTGCTCGACAAGGCGAATCGCCGCTGGATCGTGCGACAGATCTTCTGAGTTGATCTCGCCTCTAAACGAAAACCGTGGCCAAATTCGACTCATCGCCCGCCCAAGCAACCGCTTCCACAGCGGCGGCTCGGAGACAAGATGCAGTAGCGGGCTGGTGACAATCAACCCGGCAATCTGCGGCCGTCGCTGCAGGGCGTAGTTCAAAACCAGATTGCCGCCCAAGCTGTGGCCGTACAGGAAGGCCGGCATTTTGCCGCTGCGGCTGGAAACTTGCTCGACCAGCACATCGATATCATCCAGCAGCACACTGTAGTCTCTAACGTGCCCCTTCTGCCCATCCGTCCGACCGTGCCCTCGCCAATCGAAAGCCGTTACAGTGTAACGGGCTCGAACAAGTGCTTCGGCCACCTCCGCGTAACGCCCCGAGTGTTCGCCCAGCCCATGTACGATCGCGACCGTGCCAATCGCGTCGCCCTCCGGCTTCCACGACTGAGCAAACAGTCGAGTTCCGTCGGTGGCCGTCAATACGGACTCGCGATGCTGCACAGGACAGTTCCTCTGATTTCAACTGTTCTTCAAAGATTGCTCTGGCTTTGCTCAGCCTCACCTGCAGGCTGATCCATTTCGCGTTCTTCAACATGAACCTGGATGCGCAATTCGCAACGAGAACACGTCGCGTCGTCCAACGGAATGGTCTGGCGCTTGCCGCACCTGGGACAACTTAAAGAAATGCTCGTCAATTTGCCGTCGACCATCCGATGTCCAGCGGCTCGGTTCAAACAAGCCAAGATGACTAACGCCAGCGTGCCGCAGGACGACAAGATACCTGATGCAAGGGCAATCCTGGCGAAAATACTGATGTCTCGGCCTCTACTCAGCGAAAACAGCAAATCCACATCAAGGCTGAAGGCTGTGACGGCGACTACGCAAATCGTCGCGATACGAAGCCAGACCTGCCCGGCTCTCAGCAGCACGAGCATGGTCAGGTTTGCATGAGCGATGGCGATCGCAACGCTGGTGATCACCACGATCACCTTCTCGTCCACGAGTTCGAACGACCAGACGCCCCAAAGGCACAGCCCACAAGCCATCATCGCCGCCAGCACGCCCGCCCACCTCCAGTTGCGGTGATCGTCTGTGGCCGCGCCGATCAGGTTGGCAATTGCGATCGCCCCAAATCCGGCGAATGCGAAACCAGTGCCCCACCACTCTTCGTTTTGATACCAACGATCCGGATACCAAAGCGCAATCAGAAAACTGGTCAGAACGCACACGTAAAGCGCCATTCCCACCAGACCCGCGACTCGTGCGACTCGCGTGTTGATCAGCATCATGACGCCCAAACCGAAGGGCATCATCAAGCCCACGACCAAACCCGCCAGCGCCGCCTCCTCTTCACGCTGCCCCAGATTCCAGATGGATGGCGTGACCAGAAGATAGATGGCGATGACCGAAGCGGCGCCGAACATTCCGACGTTCCGGTGGGCATCACGATCCATCAGGATGGAGAAAGGCCAAAGCAACCCGGCGGCGAATGCTGTCAGGGCGGCCGTACCGGCGATTCGTCCAACGACGTCGTAGCTGGCCGTCAACACCGACAGCACGCCAAAGACCGCGGCAGCTCCGAGAAGCCAGAGCATGATCCGCAAGCAAACGCGACGAAACTGCAGTGCCCAAGTCCGCAGAGACTCGATGGCCACATCCGATCGGTTGGCCGTCAGGTGGGCGATGAATCCTCCGCTCCACCCTCCAATCCCCAGCAGCGCGACCAGCAAGTACACATTCAGATCGACTGCCAGCAACACCAGCCGACAGGCCAGTGCGCCCGTCAAAGTACCGATCAGAGCGCCAAAGATGTCTCGTTCGACAGCCCGTGCTTGCTTTGCCAATGACATAATCAAAACCCCAGATCTTTGACAAAATCAGTTTCTCGCCGCAGCGATTCGCGCTCCACACCGAGTTGGTCGACAATCACTTTGCAGAGTCGTTCCCAAATCGGGTCGCCTTCAACATCCGCATTCGGCTCGACCGCGGGGTGAAACTCGCAGTAGTTGATCGCCACGACCGACCGGGCCACTCCACCCAACGTACGACATGGCCGCCAGACGGTGGGAATCCAGCACAGGCCGATCGCGAAGCCGATCAGGACACCGGGGATCAACGCCACCAGCGCAAAGGCGATACCGACACTCGGATCGCGTGACAACGCGGTCGCGATCACAAACCCAATCCCGCCGGCGAGGGCGGCTCCCCAGGACACGCCTGCGCCCGTACGGTTCTCCAATTTGGGCAGCTCCAGCCCCAGTTCCTCCTCGAGCCGTCGCCACGTACGTTCGCGGTGCCAACGCCCAATCAGTGGCAGAACCTCGGTCTTGGGTCGCAAAGTGCGCGGGTCGACGCGGAATATCTTTGCCACGACACGACGCACACGATAGAACGCGGATCGCGTCGGACATCCTCCCGACCGGTTCCGCACGCCGCATTTTTCCAGCAGGTAATCGTGTACGCTGCCCATCGTCGGAAGTATCTCTTCTTCGGCAATTGATATGCCGAATTCCTCTTCGATATCCATGAGGATTTCGACCGCGTCCAATCCCATGACACCTCTCCGAGAACCGTGAGGTCAGCGTAGTAAATAGACAGGCCGCTGAGCCGCCATCGGCTCAGTTGTTCAACTCCCAATTCTGAACAGTGGCAAGCTCAAGGTATTCTCGATTTCACATGGAGTCGTCGGAGCTATTCCTTGCCACCCATGCAAATGACCTTTCCGTCTGTGGTCGCCATGTACAGTCGCCCGCCCGCAGCGGCCATGCCGTCGAAGACGGGGATGCATTTGAGTTTCTGCTCGGACAACTTCGTGCCGTCTGTCGAGACGGCCCACAGTAAGGCACCTTCGCTGCCGTTCAGTATGGCGGCCTGTTTGGCCAACCGTTCCTGAGTGGCGGGCACTGCAAAGGCTGCCAGCGATTCCTCTTCGTCCACGACGTCCGGTGGACCGGCGATAAACAGGGTTTCGTCGGCCAACACCATGGCTCGCGTCAGAACCGGCACATTTTGTGTCCAATCGAAGGCGATACGAGTGTTCGGAGCGCGCCCCACCCCTCCTCGTTTGCGCTTTGGCTTGGGCGTCGGCTGCCGTTTGGCTTTGGCCTTTGGCCTGTCCGCAGCCTTGGTTTGCGTCTTTGCGGCCGGCTGCCGAGGCGTCATGCTGACGCGTTCGGGCTTCTTGGGTGTTGCGAACAACTGGTATTCCAGCGGAGTTGTCCACTTGTAGTACTGCGGCTTGCGACCGAAGCCGTAAACGGTAGTGTCGTTGAACACCATCGGCCGGCCGGCAGGAGCCACGCGTCCTGCTTGATAGTAGCCACCGGCGCCTGACTTCCAGACGCGCCCGTACACCCAGTAAGACCGGTGCCACCAAATGTCGTCCAAGAAACCCGTGGGGCAGAACAAGTGCGGTCCCTCGCCCCACTGCTGCGACACGTCCAGCGTTGGTACCTCGACCTCGTGGCGAACGCCATCTTCGTCAAATCGCTGCGACCGCATGTACACGTACTTGCCGTCGTACGACAGCACGTCGTTTAGTGCGACGGGCATATTCAAGCCCTTCAAGCGGACTTGCAGGTTGTCGTCCGAGTCCGGGTCGCGATCGTCGATTACCGATTCGGCGATCAGCCGACCGGTGGCTGGATCCAGGCGAATCAGACGCAGGCCGCCATCCAGAAACAGCGAACGTCCGGCAACACACCACAATTCGCCATCACGCAGAAGTACGCTACCATGCACGGGCCAGACCGATTCGAGTTGCTCGAACATGCTCATGCGCAAGTCGGCCGGGGCCGCTCGGAATCGCCACGCGAGTTCGCCATCCGATGCCCGCAAGCAGTAGACGTAACCGTCGGTCGCACCAAACAGAACTCGCCCCTGCCAGATCGTCGGCGGCGAATCGACGCGTCCGCCGGTTGTATAGCTCCATGCAGCCTCGCCCGATTCGGCGTCCAACGCGTGGACAGTATGCGTGTCGATCGACGCAACAAACAGTTTGCCGTCGGCGATAACAACGCTCGACAATCGACCGCCGATCTCCGTCGACCAATCTTGCTTCAACTCGGCCGGCACGGCAATCTTTGTGAAACCACTACGCGACGCATCACGCCGATACGTGGGCCAATCTGCGGAAGGCTGGAGGCTTGAGGCCGTAGGCTGTCGGTTGGATAGATTCTCGTACGCGGGGCCTTTCTCAAGACGTGTCTCGCTCCTCGACTCTTCGACCCTTCGACTCTGCGACTTCCTCTTGGGTGCCAGTGCGTTAAACCCGTACAGCTTGGCCTCCAAGTAGCAAGCGCAGGGGTGGGGCGGATTGTAGATCATGCCATTGGCGGGCATGATCCCGTACAAGCACGCGCCGCGTACCCAGTGGTGGCACTCCCAATGCTCCTCGGTCGGGTCAACGAACTCGATCCCCGTACGTGAAAACAGCAAGTAATTGTCCGTCGCCTTCGCGCGGTAGCAGCGATGATGGAACCAATGCGTTTCTACGTCTGGGAGGAACCGCTTCACCTCCTTGCCGGTACGTGGTTCCAGTCCGATGACGACGCCGGACTGGTTGCCGAAGGTATTTTCGGTGATCCACACCAGATCGTTCATCACCAGAATATCCTCGGCCGATTTGTATCCGCTGGCCGGGTGATCAGCGGTCCACAATTGCCTGCCGGTCGCCGCATCAAACGCGTACATCGTGTTGTCGTCGCCGGTGGCATTCTTCGCATCGCGTTCCGAACTTCCCCCGGAAAACAGGACCACATCCTTGTAGGCCACCAGTGTCAGACCGAAGAACGTTGGAATCGACTTGCGCCGCATCACGGGATTCGATTGCCAAAGTTTTGTGCCATCAGCGCGGTCAAGACAGACAATCCGCTCGTCACCACAAAACAGGACGTGCTTGTCGTCCGCGGTTAGAGTAATCGGCAACACGTTGGCCTGAGGCTGGTTCCACAGCACTTTGCCCGTTTCAGCGTCGACGGCCACTATTCGTCTCGACCCCTCGACGAAGTCATAGTTCAACTCGCCAGGAGTCCTTGGCTGACGAAACGGGTTTTCGTTCATCACCAAAAACAATACGCCGTCCGAGTAGATGATCTCTTCGGTCTTGTCCGTGCCCTTGTAGGTGCGAATGGTCTCACCCGTGGCGGCATCCAGTGCGCTGACGGGCGCTTCGAGGCCCAGGGTCACGTACACCACGTCGCCGATGGCGACCAACCGCCGAGTCAATTGTGCCGGGCCACTCTTCAGGCGGAACATCTGCGTGTGCCACTCGTCGATATCCCGCTGCCACAACGTCTTTCCGTTGAACGCGTCGCGAGCAGCCAGCCGCCAATCCGACGGCAGTTGGATCGAAAACGGCGAGGCATAGTCGAAAATGTGAAACAAGCGGCCGTTGGCGGAGACCATTGCGCTGGCGCCCGACATGTGGTCATGCTGGCGAGAATACCGTGGCCCGCCAAGCCACTGCAGGTGACGCGGAGGTCCGACCATCGTATCGTGCGCAACGGCGTTGTTCGATGCATCGTGCAGGTAGTGAGTCCACTCGTCGATTTCGGAGGGAACGGGCTTTGTGAACATCACAAAGCCGTTCTCGATGCGGGATACGGGATGCGGGATGCGGGTTCCTTCCGGGGCGATGATTCGCCCTCTCGGAGCTAGTACTCTCTTCAGCTCGTCATCTCGTATCTCGTGCCGCGTATCTCGTATCACGATCAGGTTGACCAAGTTCTCGATGAAAGGCAGGTTCTTTCCGTCGTACCGGTCAATCGCAATATCTCCGTACAGCCCCAGTGACTGGACGTGTGCGCGAGCCTGCCGGACGTTCTCTGCGTCGGTATCTAGACCTTGCACCAAATAGCCATTATTGGCACGCAACGCCGTGGTCAGCTTCCCATCACCACAGCCAAGGTGCACGATCAACCCGCCCTGAATTCCGGAATCTGCAAGAATCTGGCGAGCTTGTTCGCCCAAATCTTCCGCTGCATTCGCAGATACGATACCGAGACCGCTTGACGCTAGCAGCGCCAGACCTACGAACATGGACGTTAGGATAGATTTAACGAATAGTGATCTCATCGGGTTCTCCTTTTGTGTCATCGTAAGTTGCCACACGTAGAGCATATTATCGTAGATCCTCACTCGCCGTTGAACCAGTGCCTTTCCAGCGCCGCCCACGGCAGATACCTCGAATGCAGTCGTTCGTTCGACTTGTGTATTACCCGCGTAGTGTGCGATCTCTGTTCGAAGATTCGGGGTAACCTGCTAGAATTCAAATGCGAAGGCGTGTCTGGCTGTTTCTGCTACTACTCTTGTCTTCAGAATATGCATGGAGGTGTGACAGTGGGTTTCATGGGGGAAACCGCAGTGCGGATTGTGTTGGGCTTGTCGATTTGCGCACTCCTTTCTGTCGCTGGCTGCGGGGGGAGTAGGGACAAGAAAGTCGCCGTCCGTCCACCGGACGAGGGAGAGACGTCGGTCGATGTCATCGACGGCGGGGATGTAGATATTCAGCCAGTGGCACCGGAGTTCATCGAGGAGCCACAGGAGCCTGCCTACGAGACCATCCGACCGATCGTCCCGGAAGCAGAAATACGACCGCTGACCACTGACCCCAGTTCCATCCGACCACTCGTCCCAGAGGCAGGGATTAGACCGCTGGACACTGGCCCCAGTCCCATCCGACCGCTCGTCCCGGAAGCAGAGATTCGGCCGCTGGACACTGGCCCGAGAACCGTCCGACCAGACAAGATAAGACCTCTGTATCAGCCCCTCGAGGCCGTCCGGGATCCAATCGAGCCGACCGCACCGCAGCAGCCTATTGCGATGAGCCGCATCGATCCGGAGACTGGCGTTCATCTCGTCCAAGTATTCTATGCGACGGATCGCAATCCGATTGTTGACGAGTCGGATCGGATCGGCATGGAAGTGTTCTTGCTTCCTGTGATCGGCGGCGTTGTGACGCTTCTGTTTGGATTGGGGATGATCTTCTGGTCACGTCGAATCGTGATGGGATTGCTGATGTTGGTCTCGTTGTTGGTCACGGCGGGGCTGTGGCATTCGGCCAATTTGAGATACCAGAAGCAGAAACGGCTGGTCGAGTTCGGAGACCGAGTTTACGGTAGCGATCGGCACCTGGCTAGCACGAAGGCTGCCCTTGAAGTTGGGATCTGCGAAGTCAGTATTCCGCCGGATCACCGCATCGGCAAGGTCGAGTCGCCGTCGATCATGCGTCTGGAATTCCGAGAAGACGCAAAGAAACATGTCGTTCTTCAACATGTCGTCCGCGAGAACGAAGAGGAGTTCTACGGGAAGCTCAAATCGTGCGTTGGCCAGTCAGCTCGAAAACAGGCGTTTGTTTTCATTCACGGCTACAATGTCGGCTTTGACGGAGCGGTGAAGCGAACCGCGCAGATCGCTCACGACCTGAAGTTTGACGGAGCACCCATCTGCTACAGTTGGCCGTCAAAAGGCGAACTGACCGACTACACTATGGATGAATCGAACGTCACTTGGACGGTCACGCATTTCGAGGGCTTCCTAAAGAAAGTTGTCAACAACAGCGGCGCCACGTCGGTTCACCTGATTGCTCACAGCATGGGCAATCGAGCATTGGTTCAGGCGTTGGAACGGATGGCCCTCAGCCAGACGATTCAGGAACCTGTCTTCGGCCAAGTGATCATGGCGGCGCCCGACGTGGATGCCAGCGAATTTCACGATCGCTATGCGCCGTCGGTAACGCGTTTGGCCCGCCAGGTGACTCTGTACGCATCAACAAACGATCAAGCATTGGTCGCTTCCACCAAGGTCCATGGACACACCAGAGCCGGACTATCTGGAGAGAGCTTGGTACTTGTCCCAGGAGTGGACACCGTCGACGTGTCGCCCATCGACACTGGCCTCATTGGCCATTCCTACTACGGGGACAATCCCAGAATGATCCAGGATCTGCAAGCGATCGTCGAACTCGGCAAACCCGCCGCGGACCGCGAATGGTTGGAGCGCATCGCCCGCTCGCCAACGCTTGCGTATTGGGCGTTTCGGCGGTAGGCAACCGTACCGCAAGGAAGAGCCATGCAGAAAGCCATCGTCGGCGCTGTACAAATGACATCCGGGCCCGACAAGGCTCGGAATCTGGACACGGCCGTTCGTCTGGTCGAAGAGGCCGCGGCACGCGGAGCCCAACTGATCACATTGCCCGAGTTGTTCAATTGCCTGGCGGGTACCGAGACGATTGTGTCGCAGGCAGAGCCGATACTCGGTCCGACTTCGCAGGCGATGAGCGAATTGGCCGCGCGGCTACAGGTAACACTTCTAGCAGGCAGCATCGCAGAACGACTAGAAGGATCGGACAAAGTGTTCAACACGAGCCTGCTGTTTTCGCCCGAGGGCGAGCAACTGGCCCGCTACCGAAAAATCCACTTGTTCGATATCGACTTGCCCGGGCAGATTACGTTTCAAGAATCCAGTTTTATGCAGGCCGGCGATCGGATGGTTGTGACCGATACCGTGATCGGGCGACTGGGCCAAGCTACCTGCTACGACCTTCGATTCCCCGAACTGTTCCGCCGGCTGATGGACGCAGGGGCCGACGTTCTGTGCGTGCCTTCGGCGTTCACTTTGCCAACCGGTCGCGACCATTGGCTGCCGTTGTTGCGGGCGCGGGCGATCGAGAACCAAACGTACGTGATTGCGTCGAATCAATACGGGCGTAACGGCCCGGAGATTGTCACGTACGGCCGATCGGTGATCATCGATCCTTGGGGTGTCCCGTTGGCAGTCGCTGCTGACGGAGAAAACGTGATCACCGCCGAAATCGACTTTGATCACCAAGCGGAAATCCGCGAAAGGCTCCCGGCACTCAAACATCGCAAGAACCTGGATGAATTGGAACTCGATGTTCCCGACGCCCGTCCAGAGTGAGCGACCAAGGTCCTTTTCTTTGTTGCTGCCTTCGTAGCAGGCGTTGTCGAAGCTCCATCTTGCGCGTCTACCCCTTCTTTCACGAGCCATTCGGCACTTTCCGTGCATTCCCGCGAAGGATTTGATCCGTCTGATGACATAGAATGACAGCGGGCGAATTGGTTTGGCCTGGATCAGGTCTCGAAGTCCCGATTTCATGGGCAGAACTCTGATTGGGTGGGGATAAGCACTTGGAAGCGACATTCAACGCCCGATGGCACCGTGCTGCGGTGCGAGGTGACCCCGAAGCGGTTGATCGGCTCGCACATGAGGCACTCGGACCGCTGTACCGTTTCTGCTTGTACCGCGTCGGGCGCGATCGTCATCTATGCGAAGAGGTAGTCCAAGAAACGCTTGTCGCGGCAATTCGCCGACTTGGGAAATATGAGCCCGACCGAGCAGAAGGTGACATATTTCCTTGGCTGACCGGATTGGCGCGTAACGAGATTCGGAGTGTTCTCGCACGCGAGAGCGCGACCAGAAGCCTTGAGTCTCTATGGGAACGTATGGACGAGCAGCTTCGCGACATCTACGCCCAGATCGAAGCCGAACCGCTGGACGACGAAGTGCTTCGCCGCGAAGAGACGCGTGAAATGGTCGGCGCGACCATGTCTCAGCTACCGTCGCAATACCGCGACGCGTTGGAAGCGAAATACGTAGCCGGCAAAACAGTGCGCGACATCGCAGCCGCTTGGCGGATCACCGAGAAGGCCGTCGAAAGCCGATTGACCCGGGCACGGAAAGCGTTCCGTGCCACGTTCACGGCATTGGCACAGAACTTGAGTGTCGAGCACAGGTAGAAGTCGGACGCAACATCGGATCGGAACTACGCCGAAGGCGTTACACAACATAGCCCAGGGCAAGCGGAACAGCGAAGTCGCGCAGCGCCACCCTGGGACGCAGCCCCAAAAATAGCCATCGACCCTGAAGGGGTCGCACGAACCGCGAGGGCTTGATCATGAACGAGAACCAATCTGCCGACAACGCACACAAACCGGACGAGAACGTGGCGGATCGCAACATCGAGCGGTTGCTTTCCGAAGCCTATCAGCCGGAGATTCCCGATCCGGAATTCGTGGCGCGGGCGACTTCCGCAATGCAGGCTGCGGCTGGCGATGTCTCCGAGCGGCCCCCATCCGCGCGCCGCAGTAGTCCGTCATGGCGTCTGGTACGTTGGGCCGTTGCCGCGACACTGCTGATCGGCGTGGGCGCAGTGCTGGGCAGGATATGGCTGGCGAAGCCCGACGATCAGCGCGAAGGGAGGATTGTCCGGATTGGCGCCAAGCCACACGAGCTCCCCTCGCGCGAGGTCGAGCCCGAGCATGTCGTCCAGGGCAACGAAGAAGCGAGGCAGTCTTTGGGTGGTGCCGGCCTGACCGCTCGGGCTCGCCAGGAGGCTTTGCCCCCGATGTTGTTGGGCGTGGGTGAATCACTATCGACGGGCATTGGCGAACGTGGTCGTGTGGAGTTGGCCGACGGGTCAATTGTCTATCTGAACGAGTCCACGTCGATCACACTGACCGAGCGGCGGCGTCTGTCGCTCGAATCGGGCGAGGTGTTTGTGGAGGTTCAACCGGTCCGCGTAGAGGACGACGACGAACCGAACGAGTTGGAGAGATTCGTGGTGGTTACGCCCGATCGAGAGGTCACCGCATTGGGCACCAAGTTTGATGCTCGCGTGTCGAAGGAGGGTACAAGCGTCTTCGTCACGCAGGGCAAGGTCGCGGTGACGGGCCTCGATCTGCCGCTTCTGGCCGGACAGCAACTGGGCTTGACTGCGACTGGCGACGAACCGACCGTTGTTCCTTCGCCACGAGCCACGCATCTGCTGGACTGGACGCGCGAGTTGTTGGCCAAGGCCGAATCGCCGCTTGTGCCGGAGAGCAACTACAGCGGCGGTGCCCTGATCGCCGTCGATCCTAACGGCCAGGAGGCCAGACTGAGCCTGCGCAAGTACCACGTAGACGTCCATATCCAGGACGGCTTCGCGCGGACCACCATCGACCAAACCTACTTCAATCACGAAACGCGGCGTTTGGAAGGGACTTTCTACTTTCCGCTGCCTCCCGACGCGTCGCTTTCCCGGTTGGCCATGTACGTGAACGGCAAGCTGATGGAAGGCGGCATGGCCGAACGTAACCATGCGCGTCAAGTCTTTGAAACGATCGTCAACACGCAAAAGGACCCGGCTCTGCTGGAATGGATCGACGGCAGTACATTCAAGATGCGTGTCTTCCCGCTGGAAGGCCGGCAGGAGAAGCGGATCATCCTCAGTTACACCCAGCGACTCGCGTCGCTGTACGGTCGCAGCCAGTACCGTTTTCCGGGCGGGCACAGCATGCAAACGGTCCGCGACTGGTCGGCCCGGGTTCTTGTGCACGGCGGAGCTCGGCTTCGTTGCGAAAGCGACTCGCATGATTTCAAGCGAGTCAATCAAGATGGCCATCTGGTGTTAACCACAGAAGCCGCCAACTGCACGCCCAACCAGGATATTATTCTGAAGCTGCGCGATCGAAAAGAGGACCGCTCCGCCAGTAGCGGCTCCAAACCCGCATCGCGTTCCGCGACGGCACAGAAGGCAGAAATCGCCACCACTGTCCACGAGGATTTCCGTTACCTTATGCTCCGCTGGCAGCCCGAGTTGCCCGGCAAACAATCGGGCGAACGACGCGACTGGATCTTCCTGTTCGAGTCGTCGGCCGATCGCAACCCGCTGCTGGCCCGTGTGCAGATCGACGTGATCGAGACGTTGTTGGAAAACGCCGAGCACGAAGACACGTTTACGATTCTTACGGCCGGGACGCATGTTGCAGCCTATCAAGCCAAAGCGGTGCCTGCCAAGCCCAAGAATGTCCGCCAGGCCATCGCATATCTGGAGCAAGTCCATTTGGTCGGTGCGTTGGACTTGGCCCAGGCCTTCGAGGCTACCGAGCCGTATGTCCAGGCGGCGCAGAATCCCGTATTGGTGCACATCGGCTCGGCCACCCCCGTGCTGGGCGAACGGGATGTGGCCGCCCTCGTGCGCAAGGTCCCACAGCCGGCTCGCTACGTGGGTGTGGGCGTGGGAAAACGATGGTCGCGCAACTTGATGAAGACGGCTGCCGCCCGCACCGGCGGATACTTCACCCAAATCAATCCCGACGAACAAGTCGCCTGGCGCACCTTCGATCTGCTCAGCACGTTGAACACCCCACGGTTGCTCGACCTGCGCGTGAGCGGCGACGGCGATCAACTCGATTTCCTTTGTTACGAAGACTCGTTAGCGCAAGGCGAGCAACTCTGTGCGATCGTCCGGTGCGACGCCGACCGCACGCTGCCCGAGTCGCTGGAAGTCAGCGGCACGCTGGACGGCAAGCGGCAGCAATTCACGATCCCGATCGGCAACCCAGTCGAAGGAGCCGACTACCTGCCACGAACCTGGGCCAAGCTGGAGATCGATCGCCTTGTCGCTCTGGGAAGCCAGGAGCATCGGGACCAGATCGTCGCACTCAGTAAAGCGATGTACGTCATGTCACCCTTTACATCGCTGCTGGTGCTGGAGAACGACCAGATGTACGAGCAGTACAACGTCGACCGAGGGCGAAAGGACCATTGGGCCTTGTACGATTGCCCCGAACAGATCCCTGTGGTACACGAGCCGCTGCCCGATTGGCGCGGATCGGGCGATGCGAAGGAGAAACCAAACGTCAGACAGGTCCTGCAAACGATTCTGGTGTCAAGACCATCGCAGGCTCGTGGCTGGCCCGAACACCTTGTTCCAATCGATTGGCTATCGTTTGCGGATATCAACGGCAACGAAGCGGGGATTATCAATTGGAACACTGTAACAAATGGAACAATTTGGCAGCATCATTTCGACGGCGACATGCCTTTGTTCGATGGAACCCCGTTTACGACAACATGGACGGAGCGCTTCGGCGGACACTTCGCCACGATGGAACGACTGCGAGAAGTACGTCACAGGAACTTCGCCCTGGCATTGCTTGATATAGACCACTCCCTCATGGAGTTTCCGGCGCACCCGGAACCACATGTCTGGGCCGACTTGACGCACAATCGGATGAGGCACGCCTCCATCGATCTGTCTCGACCCAGCAGGGCCGAGGCGAAGATCCTGGATGCTTTGGCTGCCGACACCGAACTGGAATTCACCAATGCGCCATTGGACGCTGTGATCGAACATCTGAAAGAGACGCACGACATTGACATGGAAATCAACACGCGTGCGCTGGACGATGTCGGAGTCGCAACGGACGAGCCGATAACGCTGAATCTGAGCCAGAAAATCTCTTTGCGTTCCGCGCTAATGCTACTGGTCGAGCCCCTACGCCTAACCTATGTAGTCCGTGACGACGAACTGCTGATCACGACGCCCGAAGACGCGGAAAACCGGTTCAAGGTCTATCCTGTCGGCGACTTGGTACTGCCCACCGACAGCATGACATATCTGATGGGCGGCCAGGGCGGCTTCAGGGGTGGAGGATTCGGTCTCCACAGACCGCTGCCACTCGGCTGGTCCAGAGTGCCAATGGACTGGGGAAGGCCCATGATCACGACCTTCCCCGAGGGGGCCAAATTCACGTCATCCGCCGTGATATCCGCCGACCGTCGTTACATGCGTGTCACTCCCATGCCGATGTTTTCCGGTATGGGTGAGGTGACGACCTTTGCTTTCGACGGCTCGTCGCGTTTCGGCTCTTGGGGGAGGCATTATGCGGGGGGGCATTTCACCATCGACTACCTTGGATGGCTGCCGGAGATCCCGATGGCCCACCCGGTCAGTGAGAGCGCCGTTTTGAAGGCCCTGCGGTCGCCCACTCGCCTGGACTTCGTCGATGCGCCGTTGCTGGATGTGATCGACTACTTGAAGGAGCAACACGACTTGGACATCCAGATCGACGCGAGCCTGCTGGCCGACAAAGACTTCGCCGACGCCTCGATACAAACCATTCAACTGGAAGACATCTCGCTGTGGGGCGCATTGCGCCACATCTTGCGACCTCTGCAACTGACGTTCGTTGTCCGCGGCAACGTGCTGCTGATCACGACGCCGGACGAAGCCCGGTCGTGCGTAGCTGCCGAGTACCGGCCAGCCGCCGTGCTCCGGCGTCTGAAGAAGGGGCTGGCTCCGACACTCACGTACGGGCAGCCCGAGATCGAGGCTGATTGGAGCGACAACTTCGACCTCTTGAAATATGCACCAGCTATGGATACGACTCTGGCCGACGTGCTGGCCGTTCTGGAGGCCGAAGCCAAACCTGATCCCAACGCCGCGCCGGGGAAGATCGACGAAGAAGCGAGCGAACTGATTGAAAAATCGCGAGGCCGTGGCTGGCAGACCGCTACGAAAACCGACTCCGAAGGCAAGCCGTTGTTTTCGATCGATTTCGACGGCACAGGCCGGTATCGCTACGAGCGGAAGACTGGCGGCCTGCGCGAGCTGGCTATGTGCGATGGCAACAATGTGTGGCACCTTTATCCCGAACTGGGTGTCGGTGCCCGGCGCGAGTCGAGTCGGTTTCATCGTCGATACCTCGGCGCGCTGATTCCCTGGGCGCTGCCGCCCGCAGAGGATCTGGCTCGGGGCGCCGACCTGAAGGCGTTGGACGACAAAAGCGTAGTGATCGTGCCGCACGGAATCCCGCGGCTGAAGTCGCGGGACGGACAACCGCCCGAACACGTTCGGATGCTGCTGATCTTTGCCAGCGACGGGCGGCTGGCCGAACGGCGATTGGTCCGAATGCCCGGTGACGAGACGCTGGCGCGACAGACCTACGCGGCCGACGGCACAACGCGATGGCTCGACAGCGAAGACAGACTGTTGTGCGAGCGAAAGGTCAAACTGAAACCGTGCGGTGCACCCGCGTTGAAGCCCGACACAACGGATCTGGTCATCCTGCCGATGCCGGTTCGATTGTTGCACAGGGGACAGTGGGCGTCTGCCCTTCTCACACCTGGTCAAGCGAACAGTTGGACAGAAGACGACACTTCGCAGGCACTCTCGGCTGTACTAAGGCTTAATACGTCGCTGGCGCAGCAGATCATCGCCCAACGCATCGCCGGCGGCGACACGCGGCTGGGGCTCTACACACTGCTGATCACCACGGGCTGTAAGTGGGATCCGAAGAAGCCGCACAATTTCGGTGGCGGATACAATACTCAACTTGATCCACTCGAAGATCAGCCGGATCATCCGCTGGCCAAGTACATTGCGGCCTATCTGAAACTGCGGTATGAGAGCGGGCAAGGCCAATTCGGTACGATCGGCGGACCGGCGGACGGTTTCCTCCAGCAATTGGCCGAGTTTCGCGATCTTTGGGCGCTGTACAGCGGCGACCAGAAGGAGAAGGCGGACAGGCAGGCGCAAAACCGCAAGCGGCTACTGGACTTCGTTCGTCGTTGCGATGTGCCGCACCTGGGGTTTGCCCTGTTGCTAGCTGCACGAGACGAGCGGCAGGTCGACGAATTCTATCGGGAAGTGGGCGAAGCCTTCAAGCAATTCCGAAACGTGCCCGAACTTGCGTATGTCGCCCGCTACGAACATGCTCGTTCGATGCACAAGTCCGGCGATTGGAAGTTGGCCCAGCGGTTATTCGCCCAGCTACACGCCGACACGCTGGAGACTGGCGTGTTGCCGCCGATCGATGCAGACTTCCACAAGGCGTTTGCCTACAACAGCCGGCAAGGGGACTGGCGCAAATTGATGCGATTGGCGGCCGAGAAGCAAATTGAACAGAAGAACGGCCCGGACGCAGCCTACTTGGCTTGGCAAGCGGAGCACGTGGGCGATGCGGAGTTGGGCGAAGAACTGTTTCGCCTGGCGACGGACTCGATCCGCGGCGGCAAGCATTGGCCCACGCGACTGGCAGCCGCCGAATGCCTTTGGCACAGCAAGCGAAAGGAACGAGCGGGCGCCATGTTGTGGCCGCTGTTGGACGAGAAGCGATGTCGCCAGTCGAAGGCCATGTGGCAATTGGCGGCCAGAGTTGCAGAGCAGCAGGGCATGACCGCTCGAGCACTGGAGTGCATGCAGCAGATGCTATTGCGGAAGTACGAGACCCTGTCCGGCGAGTTCAATGTGAAAGTCGTTAGAAACGACTACGGAACGTTGCTACAACAGTACGAGCAGTTAGCCAAATCGATCGTCACGTTGGACTCGGAACCTTCCGACGGACTTCTAGCCCGCGTGATCCAAGCGGCCGACCGCTGGCGAGCGATCGACCCCGATCCCACAACGGCCTGCCAGACGGCGGCCCGCATTTTCGGCGACCTGGGCGCGTCCGAGTTGGCATGGGACTACCTGACCACACCACTGGCCGCCCGGCCGAACGAAGCCGCTCCGTGGGTCAGCATGGCGCAAATGCTCCGCAAACAAGGCCATCTGGAATTGGCCGATCGAGCCTACGCATCCGCGTTCGAAGCCGAAGCAACCAACGCCCAGATTCTCTGGGACCGAGCACAGGTTCTGCTCGAAGCCGGACGCAAAGAAGACGCCAAACGTCTGATGCAGCAAGTCGTCGACGGCGAGTGGCCACGCCAATTCAACCGGATCCAAACGCAAGCCAAGCAGTACGTTGAGGCCAATTAGGTACCAAGACTGCCAAAACTCCAAGCAGCGAGTTCCTTTGTTGGGGGGCTATCTGTATACGTTTCTCATCCCCACGGCCGTTCTGGTGCGATTCTCTCTCTTGGTTGGCCAGTGAACCCGCTGCAGCGAAAAATCGAGTATCATACAATGGTGTGTACTCGGAACGCTCGGAGCCCATCGCACTTCAGCGGTTCGGCGAGACGTCTGAGTCTTGCTGAGTTGGCCTGACAGGAGTCGTCGTATGATCCTCAAGTCGCCATTTGTCATCGTCACGTTGAACATGGTATCCGTCCTCTTGGTTTGCCTCGGTTCGGCTGGCTCGTCCAGCGGGGCCGAAGGCCAGTACCTTGGTCCAATCGACGTTGTAGCCTCGAAGGACGGGAAGAGGCTCTACGTCGTTGAAACCGACGGCAACAGGGTCGACGTAGTCGACGTCGCTGCCGAGAAGGCGATTCAGAGTGTCGCCTGTCCGGCTCGACCGACGGGTGTGGCCGCGAATGCGGACGGTTCAAGACTGTACATCACCTGCAGCGGCCCGACAGGCATCGTGTGTGTAGCGGATCCAGCTTCGGGGCAAGTGTCCGCGACGATCCCTGTGGGGCATACCGCGTGCGGCCCCTCACTCGCGCCGGACGGCAAACGGTTGTACGTCTGCAACCGCTTCGACAACGATGTTTCGGTGATTGACTTGGAGTCGAAGAAGGAGATCCAGCGAGTAAAGGCGCTACGCGAGCCTCACGCTTCTGCCGTCTCGCCGGATGGCAGTCTCGTGTTCGTATCGAACCTGCTACCGGTCAGTCCTGCCAACGCGTACCACGTGGCCGCGGAGATCACTGTGATCGACACAGGCGACCTCGAAGCGTCCAGCATCCGGCTTCACAACGGCAGTTCCAGCGTTCGCGAGATCTGCTTTTCGCCTGATGGGAAGTACGCGTACGTCGCACACATCCTCTCGCGTTTCCAGATACCCACGACGCAACTGGAACGAGGTTGGATGAACACGAACGCCATCAGCATCATCGACGTTGCCTCGAAGGAGTTGATCAATACGGTACTGTTGGACGATGTCGAGTCGGGCGCCGCGAACCCGTGGGGCGTTGCCACCACAGCAGATGGCAAGCAGATCGTGGTGACGCATGCCGGCACGCACGAGGTCAGTGTGATCGACGCGGACGCCTTGCACGAGAAGCTGGCGGGCATCCCAAAAACTATGGCGGAAGCCAAGTCACGCGGGCTCGACATCTATTCGGCAACCACCGCCAGCGATGTGCCGAACGATTTGGAGTTCCTGGCCCGCATGCGGCGTCGTATCAAACTGCGACCGAACGGCGACTCCGAAACGGCGTCGGACGAGGGGCTGCCCATTAGCGGTCCACGGGGGCTGGCTGTGATTGGCTCGAAGGTCTACGTCGCGGTGTACTTCTGCGACCTGCTGGCTGTCGTCGATTTGGAGGACAAGTCAGACTATCCGGTGAAACTGATACCGTTGGGGCCCGAGTCCGAGTTGACTGCGGAACGGCGCGGCGAATTGTGCTTCCACGACGCCCATTTTTGCTTTCAACAATGGCAGAGTTGTGCAAGCTGTCACCCTGACGCACGAATGGACGCGTTGAACTGGGACTTGCTGAACGACGGGATCGGGAATGCCAAGAGCGTAAAGAGCATGTTGCTGGCTCATCAGACGCCGCCGTCGATGATCGGCGGCATTCGCGAGAACGCCAAAGCGGCGGTGCGATCGGGAATTCGCCATATCCAATTCGCCGTGCGCCCGGAAGGCGACGCCGCAGCCATCGACGAGTACCTGAAATCGCTCGTGCCCGTGCCAAGCCCGTACTTGGTGGACGGCGAATTGAGTGAAGCCGCTGTGCGTGGCAAGGAGCTATTCTTCAGCAGCCGTGTCGGGTGCGTTGGCTGTCATCCTGAACCATTATATACCGATCTGAAGATGCACAACGTCGGTTCCCGAGCGAGGCACGATCGTCGCAGCGACTTCGACACGCCGACCTTGATCGAAGCCTGGAGGACCGCCCCGTACATGCACGACGGCAGTTTTACTACAATCCAAGAGCTGATCGGCAAGGGAAGGCATGGCAAAACGTCTGGAGATGTCGAAAGCCTTTCCGAAGAAGAGGTAGACGACCTGGCCGAATTCGTGCTGTCTCTATGAGTGATCAAACATGTTCGCTTAACCCCAAGCCCAACGGACTGGGCGCGCGGGTCGTTGGGCACGGTGGTTTGAACGAGGACTCCACGCCAAGTCGGTTCCCAAGCTGAAGCTTGGGAACCAGGAGCGTAGCGTCCGACGGGCTGTTGTCAGCCGTCCAGCGACCAGCCCTCGCGGTACTCCTCGCGAACGTACTTGTTGGCGCCATCGAAATTAGTGAACTGCAGTTTCTCCGCGTCCCACTCCAGGTGCTTGCCCGTGCGGATGGCGATGTTGCCCAGCAGGGTGAACTCGGTCAACAGGCCCGCCCACTCGAAATGGCATCCCGCCTGTTCGCCGCCTCGACACGCTTCGATCCATTCGCCCCAGGTGCCCGAGCGACGTGTGAGTGTCTTGGGGACGTCTCTGGATTTCGCCGCCCGCTCGGCCGGCAGGATGCTCGAACCGAACATGATGCCTTCGTCGCCAACGTACATGGTACCGGACGAGGGCATCGGGGCACCTTTTCGCTCTGGTGGACAGGGAGGTCTTATACCGCCGTCGTACCACGTGACACGGACCGGTTCCATGTCCTCGCGGGCAGGGAAGTCGTAGGTGACGATCGAACCCAGGGGTGCTGTTTCTTCGAATACCTTTGTCGCCGAGGCGTGTACGCTGGTCGGATGTCCCAGCTTCAACGCGCGGTAGGGCGTGTTCAGGTGATGGCAACCCATGTCGCCCAGCGCGCCGGTGCCGAAGGCCCACCATCCACGGAAATTCCACGGGTGATAAACGGCGTTTCGGGGTGCTCGCCCCGGCACGTTGACCTGCTTCATTGCGTAGTGCCCTTCCGGCCAGGTTGCCTTGAAGGGAATCGCCTTGGCCGGTCCCAGCCACAAGTCCCAGTCCAGCGTCGATGGAATCGTATCCTCGCCGGGCGGCGTCATCATCCCCTGTGGCCACAGCGGCCGATTCGACCAGATGTGAACTTCACGGACCGGACCGATGGCGCCGGCCCAAATCAATTCGCACGTGCGGCAACCGCCTTCGCCCGTGTTCGGCGACGCCGTCACTTGCGTTGCCACGCCGGCTTTCTTGGCAGCGTCGACGACGACGCGGCATTCGTCGATTGTCCTGGTAAGCGGTTTCACGCAGCAGACGTGTTTTTTCTTGCGAAGCACTTCCATGGCGATGACTGCGTGCGAGTGGTCCGGTGTGCCGATGTAGACGGCGTCGATCCGCTTGTCTTCCGCATCCAGCATCTCGCGATAGTTCCGGTACCGCCGCGCCTTGGGCCACTTGTCGTAGGACTTCTTTGCGTAGGAATCGTCCACATCGCAAAGGGCCTCGATCTGAAATCCAACCTTGTCACACGCACTGAGTTGCCCATGCCCCACACCACCAATGCCGATACCGCCGAGTATCGGTTTGTCGCTCGGTGCGGTTTGTCCGGCGCCACCCAAGACGCTACGCGGCACGATCGCCACCGAAGCCATGGCGGCCATTGCACCGCCCAACACCTCGCGACGGGAACACACGCCGCCGCGATCGGGTCTGCTGTCACCGTTACTCATCGAAAGGCTCCTTTCAACTTGATCCTCGCCAGTCTGCCACCACCACTCGCATACGTAACACACGCGACCTCACGGTTCAACCAAGCGATCGAATGGAGATCATGCGTTTAGGGGCACGGACGTCCTTGTGATCAGGATCGTATGGCGATCAATCTTTGTCAAGCTCGGTGATGCGGATGTTGCGGAAGAGGAATTGACCTCCTCCCGGTACTTCGGATTGCAGGGCGATAAAACCGTTTGGATCTTCGATTCCATCAATTTTCCATGCGTCTTTGCCGTTTACTTTCAGTGCGGCGGTCGTGCCTTTGACCGTCAGTTCGAAACGATTCCAGTCTCGAGGCTTGGTGGCAATGGTGTTGCGCCCGTCCTTGAAGCCGCCCAGGTCTCCTTCCATTCCCACACGCAAGTTCACCTGATATCGCTTCGGCCAGGGACGTCCCTCGGGCACCTCGGCGTATCGAAAATAGACACCCGAATCCCAACCTTCGGGTTTCAGCGCTTTCCATTCGTATTCGAAAACGTAATCGGCATAGCGTTTCTTGGTCTGTACGAGCCCGTTGCCTGACTTGAGCAAAATCGCACCATCCTGGACCACCGCCTCGCATGTTATCACGTCCCAATTATCCAACGTCTTTCCATCAAACAGTACAACCGGGTCGCCCGCAGAGGCGGTACCCACAACAAACAGTCCGGCAGTCACGATCGAAGCTACGATAGCGTTGATACTCGTAGAACTCATGGCTTCTCCATTGCAAACATTGTCCAGGTGACACAAGAATGAACTTTCCATAGCGTATCCTGTGCGTTTTGCAATGTCCAGCGAGCGAAGATTTCTAGCGACACATCAATTCACACGTTTTGATCGTGCCCCTATCTTGCCTTTGCTCGCACCGCATGGTTTGCTGGATGCGCAGTTGTCTGCGGATGGACATGCCAATCATCCGCTCGCAAGCACCAGGACCAGTTTGAACGAACGAGTTGGGTGGCCGGGGCTGGACCGAAGGGAAGCCCCGGTCCTGAAACCGCCGGGGGTTTCGCACCGCTCCAACCCCGGCCACCCCCTACACCACGACTTCCGAGACTGCTTCCATCGACACCAAGTTCTACCCAAGGAGCTTCTTGCCATGACGAAACGCTTCTGCTTGTCCGTCACAGTCTTGTTTTGCTGCGTAGCGTCGATGATCGGCGGCGAATCCAGATGGGTCGATCTCGGCCCAAGCCGTGCCGACGACGCGCTGGAAGCCTACTTCCGCGCCGAAACTGCGGAACTGACTGAGAATTGTCTGAGCGATATCAAAACACTCGATGACTGGCAGGCGAGGAAGGATGGTTACCGTAAACAGCTTTTCGAAATGCTCGGCCTCGATCCTCTGCCGGATAAGACGCCGCTCGAGGCGACCATCACCGGCACGACGGAGCATGAAGAATTCACCGTGGAGAAGCTCCACTTCCAATCGCGTCCCGGCCTGTACGTGACCGGCAACCTGTACGTGCCTAAACAACGCGATGAAAAGCTCCCGGCGATCCTGTACGTCTGCGGTCACGGGCGGGTGAAGATCGACGGCGTCAGCTACGGCAACAAGGCAAACTATCAACATCACGGCGGTTGGTTTGCTCGCAACGGATACGTGTGCCTGACGATCGACACGCTGCAACTGGGCGAGATCGAAGGGATTCATCACGGCACGTACCGCGAGAAGATGTGGTGGTGGAACGCTCGCGGATACACGTCAGCCGGTACCGAAGCCTGGAATTGCATTCGCTCGTTGGACTATCTGCAGTCGCGGCCCGAAGTGGATCCCGAGCGGATCGGCGTGACCGGCCGTTCCGGAGGCGGCGCTTATAGCTGGTGGATCTCCGCTCTGGACGAGCGGATCAAGGCGGCTGTTCCCGTGGCAGGTATCACCAGCCTGAAGAACCACGTCGTCGAAGGCTGCGTCGAAGGGCACTGCGACTGTATGTATATGGTCAACACGTACCGGTGGGACTTCCCTATGGTCGCGGCAATGGTCTCGCCGCGCCCTTTGTTGATCTCCAACACCGACAAAGACCGCATCTTCCCGCTGGACGGTGTGGTCGACGTATACACCAAGGCCCGGCGAATCTACGAAATGCACGGCAAAGTCCAGCACATCGGCCTGCAGATCTGTGAAGGGCCGCACAAGGATACACAAGAGCTTCGTATCCATGCCTTCCACTGGTTCAACAAGTTCCTGAAAGGGGAAGACCCGCTGATCGAAACGACCGCAACGAAGCTGTTCCAGCCGCAACAGCTCAGAGTCTTCGAGCAGTTACCCGACGACCAGCGGAATACAAAGATCCAGGAGACGTTCACGAAGACTGCCGAGCCGACCGTCCCGGAAAACGCCGAGCAGTGGACGGAGCAGAAGCAGCAATGGATGGCAGCTTTGCGCGAAAAGGTCTTCCGTGGTTGGCCCTCATCCGAGCCAGCAACAGAAAACGGCCTCGACGTGAAAGCGGTTTTCTCGGCCGAGTCGAATGGTGTCCGCTTGTCCGCCTATGACTTCACCAGCGAGCAGCCGAATATGGTCCTTAGGCTTTATCTCGCCCATCAGGCCGGTTTGGATCTCGCGAGCTTGGATCGCGTCTCGTTGCTCGCCCTGAACCATGAAGACTGGCCAGAATTCCTCGCCACGATGCAAGTTGCGTTTGCCGATCAACTGCAGGACGAAGGTTCTGCTGAAGGCAACCAGCCCGTGTTTGACGCGTTGGCCAAATCGATCAAAGGCTCGAAGACTGCATTGGCCTACTTCGCTCCGCGCGGAATCGGCCGGACTGCCTGGAATCCCGACGAGCGAAAGCAGACGCAGATCCGCCGGCGGTTCATGCTACTTGGTCAGACTCGCGACGGCATGCGAGTGTGGGACGTAGCAAGGGCGGCGGCGGCCGTTCGCAGCATCGTCGGCAGAACGGACGTGGCACTGGAGATGGCGGGCAATAAGCAGATGGCTGGCGTCGCACTCTACGCATCGTTGTTCACACCGAGGGTCGCGCGGCTCGATCTCATGCAACCGTCGAAGTCCCACTCTGACGGCCCAATCTTTCTGAACGTGTTGCGGTTCTTGGACATGCCTCAGGCAATGGCGATGGCGATGGAACGATCGAGCGTCATGATTTGTCAGGACGGCGAGTCTGGCTGGGAGTATCCGCAGCAAGTCGCGACAAAGCTCGGTTGGGAAAAGGATCGGCTGGAATTCCTTGGAGCGCCAGAACCGCAGTAGGACGTTGCTCGGCTTTGCGTGAAACGGCTATCATAATGACGACGCCGAGAATGCTCGCGTGTATTTGGCCAAGTAGAAAGAAGCCTGCAGGCTATCGTTCGTGAAGAAGGAGACAAGAAGTGCATGCCAAAATGCGGACATGCTCCGTCGTTGCTCTTACAATGTTGGCCGTTCCAATCCACGCCTACGGGGTGGGACGGTCCGAATCCGTAAAGCTGGAGGTCGTTGCCAGCGATTTCGACCGCGAGAACTGTGTCGTGGTGACCGAGTTGCCGTCCGCGCTGCGAGGCCACCAGCATTTCGCGCTGACTCGGATCGACAATGGTCAGCCAATCCCTGCACAGGTCCAGGCTGGCGATACGCCGAGTATCGCTTGGATCCTCCATGAGAAACTCGCCGCCGGGAAGGCACGGCAGTACCGCCTCGCGTCCACGACAAAGAAGCCGGACGTCGCCAGAGCTGTCACGGTGAAAGACGATGGTAAACGCCTGCACGTCAAGATTGGCGACAAACCGGTACTGGTCTACA
This sequence comes from uncultured Pirellulaceae bacterium, assembly GCA_964617665.1. GTDB lineage: Bacteria > Planctomycetota > Planctomycetia > Pirellulales > Pirellulaceae > JADHUC01. The sequence continues at coordinate 34,549 of CAZUAH010000003.1, read as the reverse complement.
ACCAGGCCGTGGTGCCCAGTCCGGATCCAAAGACCCCCTACTATGCCAAAAGCGGCCACATCCACCCAGTCTATGATCCCTCGGGCCAGATGGTGACCGACGATTTCAATCCGGACCACGCTCATCAGCACGGAATCATGTTCGCCTGGCGGAAGACGACCTTTGAGGGTCGATCGACAAACGGCTGGGATCAGAAAGTTGGCACCGGCAAGGTGGAACACGTAGAACTGATCGACTTTGCCGGTGGGCCGGTTTTCGGTTCCTTTACCATTCGCCAGCAACAGGTCGATCTGACTGCCCCGGACGGCCCAAAGCCTGCGCTCGATGAAACCTGGAACGTCCGGATCTTCAACATCAGTGACCGCTTCCTGTTCGACGTCGAGTCGACACAGACTTGCGCCGGTGGCGCGCCGGTCGTCGTCGAAGAGATACACTACGGCGGTTTAATGATACGAGGCCACGCCGATTGGCAGGAGCACAAGGACTTCGACTATTTGACGAGTGAAGGCAAAACGAAGAAGGACGGCAATCATACTCGACCGACGTGGGTAGACATTTACGGGCCACTTGCCCAAAAGATGACCGGCGTGACGATCCTGGATCATCCCGGGAACTTCCGCTTCCCGCAGCCCGTGCGTCTGCATCCCACGATGCCATATTTCTGTTTCACACCAGCACTACTTGGTTCGTTCACGATCGAACCGGGTAAGCCCTATGTGTCGCGGTATCGTTTCTGCATACACCAAGGAAAGCCCAATCAAGAGGTCACCGAGCAACTCTGGCAGGATTATGCCCACCCGGTGGAAGTCCGAGTTGTGTCGAACCAATGAAGAAGCGGTTTTGAGGCCGTAGCTGCACTCGCCAGAGTGCGGTCGGCTGCCGGAAAGACCGCGTTCTGGTGAACGCAGCTACGACCGATTTGGATTTTGAAATGCCCTTATAGTCGCGCTGCCCGAAGGCACGAGTTGGGCTTGAACAGCTGGGGCGTCATGAAAGTCGTACTTGCCGAGAAACCGTCAGTCGCTCGCGACATTGCGAGTTTCCTCGGCGCAAGGTCTCGTCACGAAGGCTACGCGGAGGGCAATGGATATCAAGTCACTTGGGCGTTAGGGCATCTGGTCGCGTTGAAGGAACCCGACGAATACGACCCGGCACTGAAGAAATGGATGCTGGATCCGCTGCCAATCATCCCAGATCGGTTCGAGCTGAAGCTAACCGGCGACAAGGGTGCCCGCAAACAGTTTTCGATCGTCAAAAGCCTGTTTCGCGGCGCTACGGAATTGATCTGCGCTACGGACGCAGGACGCGAAGGTGAGTTGATCTTCCGCTACATCCTCACCATGACTGGATGTACGAACAAACCGGTCAAGCGACTCTGGCTCAGTTCGCTGACCGGAAGTGCGATCCGATCCGCCTTCAACAACCTGCGGCCCGGTCGTGACTACGACCATCTATATGCCGCGGCCAAGTGCCGAAGCGAAGCCGACTGGATCGTGGGCATGAACGGCACGCGCAATTACACGGTTCGATACGGCGACGGAATTCTATGGAGCGTGGGGCGAGTTCAGACACCGGTGCTGGCCATGATCGTGCGGCGAGACGACCAAATTCGCACGTTTCGGCCGGAGCCGTTTTGGGAATTGATGACCCGCTACCGTAACACCGTGTTCAAATTCACCGGAGGTCGCTGCTCGAAGGAAGGCGAAGCCAAGGAGCTGTTGACACGCGTGCAGGGGCACGATTTCGTTGTCACCAAGATCGACCGTAAACAGCAACGTAGCCAACCGCCGCAACTGTACGATCTGACCGAACTGCAGCGGGATATGAACCGTCGCTATGGCTTGTCCGCAGCCGATACCTTGAAGATTGCTCAGTCACTGTACGAACGGAAACTGATCACGTATCCGCGTACCGACTCGCGATACCTGGGATCCGATATGAAGAAGGAGGTCCCAAAGGTCCTGCAGAAGCTGGCGACCATCAAGCAGAAGGAAATCGGCAAACTGAACCTGTCGTCGCTTCGGTTTTCGGGTCGCATCGTGAATGACAAGAAAGTTGGCGATCACCACGCAATCATCCCAACCGGCAGCCTGCCGGGGCAGCTTTCCAGACGCGATGAGCAGGTCTTTGATGCGATTGTCACGCGTCTGATCGCTGTCTTCTATCCGCCCTGTGTCAAGGAGATAACCACCGTCGACGGGGTCTCGAACAAAGTGCCATTCCGCGCGAAGGGAGTCCGCGTTATCCAGCCGGGATGGACCGAGTTGTACCCGCAAAAAAGGTCCGATGACAATGAGGACGAGCAGGAATTACCCGAGTTCAAGGTTGGCGAACGTGGGCCGCACGAACCGCTGATCAAGCAAGGCGAGACCTCGCCGCCGCGACCTTTCACCGAAAACACGTTGCTGGGGGCAATGGAGACGGCCGGCAAGCTGGTGGACGATGAACAACTTCGGGAAACCCTGAAAGAGAAAGGACTAGGCACTCCGGCGACGCGCGCGGCGATTATCGAGACACTGTTGAAACGCAGGTACGTCACGCGCACCAAGAAGACGCTTTCCGCGACCGACTTGGGACGCTATCTGATTGCCTTGGTCGGCGAGCAGGACTTGAAATCACCGGAGCTGACCGGCCAGTGGGAGGCCAACCTGCGGGAGATCGAAGCTGGCCGTTTGGATGCACGTCGATTCATGGCTGAGGTCGGCGACTATGCGAACCGGATCATCCACTTGGCCGACGAATGGAAAGTTGACGATTCGAAGTTCGGCGAATGTCCCCGGTGCGGACGTCCGGTCATCCAAGGCAAACGCGGGTTCGGCTGTTCCGGCTGGCAAGACGGCTGCGGGTTCGTCCTGTGGCCCGCGCACAAGGACCGTGAATTGAGCGTCAGTCAGATCCGCGAATTGCTGCAACGGCGAGCGATCTTACAGCCGGTCGAGATTGCCGATGTTGGAAAAGCGATCCTTGCCTTGACCGAAACTGGCGATGTGACCGAGATCCCGGTACCCAGCAAAGACGACCAGCGATCATTCGGTCGAAAACGCCGACGGGCAAGCGGCGCAAGATCCCGCGCGTCTTCCACCAAACGCACGCGGTCCGCCGATAAACGAACGGTCGAATTGGGCGTCTGTCCGCTTTGCAGCGGTAAGGTGGTGGAACGGCCAAAGTCGTACAGTTGCAGCGACTGGCAGAACGGCTGTAAGTTCGTCATCTGGAAGACCATGGCCGGAAAGCGAATCGGCACGCGGACCGCGAAGACGCTGTTAAGCAAAGGAGAGACATCGCTGCTGAAGGGCTTCAAGTCCAAAGCTGGAAAACCGTTCAGCGCTCGCCTGAAACTGATCGACGGACGAGTTGAATTCGAGTTCGAATCCTGACGGCTTCCGTCGCTCCGGTAGGTCAGGCTGTGCCTGGACTGTTCAGTTTACGCTGAAATGGCTATTTCGATCGATTCCAGTTTTGTTTCACGGTCTTCCGTGCCGAAGGCACAGCCTTATGAAAGCCCAGGGTGGAGCGACGTTAGTCGCGCAACCCTGGGAACGGATTTTGCACACGCCGAAAGCCCCAACGGGGCGGCCCTAACAACGGTCGGCCCATTAGGGCCACCCCTTCGGGATTCGCGAATCCGTTTTCTTCACATCCCCAGGGTTGCGCGACGCTCGGTTCCCTCGCGTCTCTCCACCCTGAGCTATCTTAGATCCGTCCCTTCGGGACTGAAACAAAAACGGGATAGGCCAAGCATCCCAATCGCCCACGACAGCGTGAACAGATTGATCAGTCCAGGCTACGCCTGACCTACATCTACTTCACTACTCACCAATGATCTTGACCAGTATTCGCTTTCGTCGTCGCCCATCGAATTCGTAGTAGAAGATGTGCTCCCACGGTCCAAGGTGCAATCTGCCGTCGGTGATAGCCACAACAACTTCTCGGCCCATGATCTGCCGCTTGTGGTGAGCATCCGCATTGTCTTCGCCCGTGCGGTTATGGTGATAACGCTCGGACGACGGGTCAAACGGGGCCAACTCCTCGAGCCACCTGTCATAGTCGCGGTGCAGTCCCGATTCGTTGTCGTTAATGAAAACGCTCGCGGTGATATGCATTGCGTTCACAAGAACTAGACCATCCTGCACACCGCTTTCCTCGACAAGCCGCTCGACTTCATCGTGGATCGACATGATCGCACGACGCTCGGGCACTTGCATCCAAATCTCTTTAGTCAATGTCTTCATAGATATCTCCAATCCGACGCGATTATATCGCGTCACGCAGCAGAATACAGTGGACCGACAGTGCCCGTGTCAACGTGTCTCGCGTTGGGATGCTTTAGTTCAACGTGTTACCGGTGGAATGCCCTCAGGCACTGTCGGTAGAACACCTCCCGGTTCAGAACGTCATCTCGCAACCAAGAAGGGGATCGCGTTGCCAGCCGGCAATAGTCTAAGACAACGCGGCAAGGGCCGCATCAATCGTGGGGTAGATCGTGAATACCTTATCCAGTCGCGTTATCCTGAAGATCCCGCGACTAGGATGATCATCGGGCATTACGAGTTTCAGCGTCGATTTTTTAGATTTGGCCGACTTGTTGAAGAGGACGATGCGACCGATCACTTCAGAATTCATCGCTGCTTGAGTCAAGTCGAGAATCAGGATACCGTTCGGAGCAAGCTGATTAGCGAGCCCCTCAAAAAACGTGGGCATCCACGGCGACGTATCCGGCGGCGAGACGACCATTACCCTACGAACGCCGCGTGAGAAGCCGGCAACCGAGCCTATTGCGAACGAGCGAGTGCCGCATTTTGGGCAAGGCGTCATTTGGATCGAGGCGGGGCCTTCCAACGGCGTTCCGCACACGGGGCACTCCCACGTACTGCCCCTCGACATCGGCCCGCGCACGCGAAACGTTATGTCACGTTCCTCACCCGCTCGTAACCACGCCCCCGTATAGTTGGCCTCAGACACGGCGACATAGACGTGACCGAACGGCAACTCGATCCGACAGACTCCGTCACGACCTGTGACGCGTAGCTTGCCGCCTCACCTCTTACCGAAGGCCTCGTCGAGAGTACTGCCGGCGATGACACGGACGCCAAACAGCCCACGACCAGAATGAGAATCCAACGCACGTACAACTAACGTCCCAGTCAGATACTCATCCGGATCCAGGAATTGCTTGAAGAAGTCAGACATCTCTCGCGATCTCGTGCAACGGATCCGCACGCCCGACTCTGTCTCAAATGAAGCGGAACGGCATCGAACGACAATCCATTCTACCAAGGTCGCCTGAATCTGCACTATACGATGCCCATCCGGCAAGGGCATCTGACATCAACGTGTGCGTGATGCGAGCCGATGTAGTGCGGGCGTTTGGCTGCTAGGGCCCCGCGCCACACATGATCCTCAACTGCCCCATCCTCGCGTCATGCTTCAATCCGGTGCTCGATGCGGAGACCGGCCACTGAAAGGAGTACGGATCACGCCGATCAGGGCTTCGCGGCTGGTTTTCTCTTTCTCTGTGGCTCGGGTGGGAAGAGATCTTTCTTGGTGAAGATCGCAATGTAGTGGTACGTGCCGGTGATCAACTCGCAACGGACTTGGATCCAGCCGGCCTGTTCGGCCTGTTGGGCCAAGAGCCCCGGCGCCCAGGCATGTTCCTTGCTTCGTCCGGTGGCCAGACCCGCATATTTCTCGATCACGCAGAGGCGGCCGGTGGACTTGATGACCTTGTGCAGGTGACGCATGTAGTCGACGTGGCCGTCTTTGGGAAGATGGTGATAGGCCTTGGATATGAAGGCCAGATCGCAGGAGTTATCTGGCAGGCCGGTTCCGTCGGTGGGACATAGGTAGGGTTTGATCTGCGGCAATTTGGCGTACTGCTCTTTCATCTTGTCGACCTTCTTCTGATCGACCTCTCCCGCATGGATTACGCCTTCGTCGCCGACAAGCGGTGCCATCTTCTCCGACCACCACCCGTCGCCGGCCCCGATGTCCACCACGACGTCGCCGGGCTTGAGATCCAGTTCCTTGAGCACATATTCACTCTTGTCTCGGTAGGGATATCCACCGCCACCCGTACAGGCATGTTGTTTGTCGTCGGCGACTCGTGTGCTTCCGGTGGAATCGGCGTATGTTGCGGTCGGCGCGATGACCAGAGATATCAGGACGGACAATCGAAAAAGGTGGCACATAGTTGGACTCCGTAATCTGGTTCTTGGGTCGATCAATGGTGTTTTCTTTGGATGGCACCGTATTGTTTACAGATTTCCACAAGCCGATCAATGGGTAGCGCCTCACTGGTGCGCCCCTTTTGCCCCGTCACTGTCGTGGCTTTGAGCATACTGTTGATGACAGCCTCCTCGACCGCCTCGCGCGTCGCCTGAAACAGCGGAGATAGCGTCTCGTCGCGCAACAGTTGAACTGTACGCGTCCGATCGGCAGCCTGATGAGCGACTCGCACGGCTCGATTCGTGGAAAAGGCGACAACGTAATCACCGCTGCCGTGCGTCATGGGCGAGCCGACCGCCGCCAGCCCCAGCAGCGCACGCCTGGCAACTCGGGTCAATTGCCGCGCGTCCAGCGGCGCGTCGGTGGCCACGACGATCATGCACGAACCGCCTTCGGACGACTTGTCCGCAATGTGCTCTTTCAGATAGTACCGTCCGAGCTCCTTGCCGACGGGCGCACCGTTCACCGTCAAAATGCCACCAAAGTTCGTTTGGACGAGCACGCCGAGTGTGTATCCCCCCAAGGATTCAGATAGGCGCCGTGAAGCGGTGCCGATACCGCCTTTCCAGCCCAAACATCGCGTGCCGGTTCCGGCGCCGACGCAGCCTTCGGCCACCGGACCGTTCTCTGCCGCGCGAATGGCCTTCAGCACATCCTGCTCCGTCACTCGTCGTCGGCGGATGTCGTTCAAATACCCGTCGTTTGTCTCGCCGACAACGGGATTCACGGACCGGACGTGTTCATTCCCTTCCAGGCCAAGCGTATACCCAACCAGCGCGTCGGCCGCGGTGAAGACAGACAGCGTATTCGTCAGGACAACCGGTGTTTCCAGCACTCCCAGTTCATTCACTTGCGTCGAACCGATCAGTTTGCCGAACCCGTTACCCACGACGATCGCGGCCGGCACTTTCTGTTGAAACAGATTTCCATCGTGTGGCAAAATCGCCGTTACCCCAGTGCGGATATCGACGCCGTCCACCAGCGCCTGATGTCCCACCAACACGCCTTCGACGTCGGTAATCGCATTCAGTGGGCCCGGCGGCAGAACACCGAACACCAATCCAATGTCACGCGCGCGGGGGCGTTCGGCCGCGTGCCCGACGGTCGCGGGACGAGCTTCCTGGCCCCGAGTTTCGTCACAGAACGAACACAGGCCCAGGACCATCCCGGTGATAGTCAATGCTGCTGAAAACCTAATCATCGCGTCTGCGTCAATCTCGCGTCTGATAACACACTACTCGACCGTCCACGGTAGTGAAGAACAGGCAATCGTTTGCTGCGGCCAAGCTGTCGAACACAGGCGAGGCTTTCAGTCGGTATTCGGCCTTCTTGGTGCCGTCGGTTGCAGAAACGGCCCACAGCCAAACGTCTCCGTCTGGTTTGTCCTCAGCGAGTTCAGAGACATCGTTGGGACCAGCCACAAACAGCGTGTCGCCAGCCAAAAGCATCCCACGTACGTAGAAGGGCACCGCTTCGGACCAGTGATAGTTCACTTTGGTCGCCGGCCGGCGCTGGCGTTTTGCCTTTGGTGTTTTCGCCGGTTCTGGTCGGATCAGTTCTGCATCCGCAGCGAACAGATGGTGCTCGGCATTCAGGCCGGGATGAGCACCGGTATTGCCATACTGTTTGCGACCGTACCCGAACACGCGATCTTTACCCAGCACTAGCATCCGGCCGGAGATGCGACGGTTGCCGACTTGCGCCCAACCACCATAACCGCCAGCCATCGTCGTGCCGATTTGCCAGTAGGTGCGGTGCCACCAGGCATCGTCCAGAAAACCGGCCGGGCTGAACAGGTGATCTGTGTCCTGCGGCAGAGAATTCGCTTGCATGTCGAAACGCACGTGCCGCATGAAAATCGACGAACCGTCCGTTGAAAGGACATCGGGCAACGCGCCCGGCATGGCTACGCCGCGTACTGTACTCTGAGGCTGACGTCCGGTGTTGGGGTCTCGGTGGGAAATGCGGCGTTCGGACACAAGTTTGCCCGTGCAAGCATCCAACCGATACAAGAATAGCCCGCCGTCCGTAAAAGCGGATCGTCCCGCCACAGCGTACACGGATGGGCTCGAAGACGCGTCCTGACCTTGGTGCACCAAGACGTTGCCATGTATCGGCCATACAGACTCCAGTTGGCCGTACGAAACGATCTGTCGTGCTTCCGGCGCCAAGCGGAAACGCCAGGCCAACTCGCCGTCCGTCGCGCGCAGACAATACACCCAGCCATCGGCCGAACCGAAGTAGACGAAATCGCAATGAACCGTGGGCGGCGAATCCACGCGGCCGCCCACCGTGCACTGCCACAGCGGCGAGCCGTCCGTCACGTCAAGTGCATGGACCGTATGAGCGTTCGTCTGTGCGACAAAAAGCCTGCCATCTGCCACAACGACGCTCGTCAAGGGACCGGGAATTGTCTTCTCCCATCCGAGCTTCAATTCCGGCGACAACGTCGTGCCGGAGACACCGCTACGCCCACCGTCATGCCGATAAGTAGGCCAATCATCTTTGCTGACTGCTGATCGCTGATCGCTGATCGCCGCGAACGCAGGCCCCTTCTCCAGGCGCACGTCGCTCTTCGACTCTTCGACTTCCGGACTTTTTGACTCCCGCGTCGCCGCCAGTACATTGAAACTGTTCAGTTTGGCTTCGATATAGCAGGCACACGAGTGTGGTGGCACATACAGCAATCCGTTGCACGGCAGAATGCCGTACTGGCACGTGCCGCGGATCCAGTGGTCGGCGATGATCTGGTTGGAACTCATGTCCAGGAACTCGACACCGGAACGCCCATGGATCACGTATTGTGAGGTGGCCTTATTTCGATAGCATCGCGCGTGGCCGAAACCGATAGTGTAGACCTGCTGATCCGGAGGACGCTCGGCCACGACTTCTCCGGTATAAAGGTCATAAACCTTGGTCAGACCGGGTTGTTTGCCCCACGCCAACTCGCCGCTCCACACCTTGCCCTGGGCCACAAACACGTCAACCGGGAAGTTGAATCCTTCGTGACAGGGGACGGTCCAGAGCTTCTTGCCGGTTTCGGCCGAGAAAGCCATCATTTCGCCGCCGGTCAGTAGATGGTTCGACGTGACCAAGAACTCCAATTCCGATTCATCTCCTCCTTCGGTATCCAAATTGGCATCGGCCGCACGATCCGCGGATAACACGACACCGTCGCTGACGACCAGTGTGGGCGAAGACCAGGCGTATCGGCGAAGAGCAATGGGTCGCGACGCTCGCCATGCGACTTTTCCGGAATCCGTTTCCAGAGCCAGAATCTCCTTCTCGTTCTCGAAGAACACCCGACCTTCGGCCACGGCCAACGTGAGGGCCAGGAGGTTCTTCGTCTCTGCGTCCTTCTTCTTCCACTGAAGCTTACCAGTGTCCGCTTCCAGGCATTGGATCTGCTTGGGGAGGTAACGAGTCACGTATCGACCGTAGAAATCTCGCCAGAGAGCCAAACGCCGAGCTAGTTTGCCGGAGGTCTGGCTTTCCTGGGCAAGTTCGTCGGAAAGCGGATCGCTGATCACCAGGTAGAGCTTTCCGTCGTGGTAGAGAATCTCGTGCGTGTTGTCCGTGTCTTCATAGGTACACACTTCGTCTCCGGTGGCAGCATCCAGAGCGACCGTTGGTTTGCCGTAGCCGAGCGTGACGTACACACGGTCGCCGACGGCTACCAATCGCCGCGGCAGTTCGGCTGGCCCACTGCGAAACGGGCGCAGTTGCGTTTCCCATGGCCCGATTCTCTTCTTCCATAGCAAGACGCCGTTGAACGCGTCTCGCGCGACCAGCATCCATTGGGCAGGCTCGTTCACCGAAGCGACGGTCCCTTCGTCAACGATGTAGAAGATACGACCCGCAGCCGAAACCGCCGCGCTCATACTGGCCAGATGGTCGTGACTGCGTCCCCACCGCGGACCAGCTACCCATTGCATGTGGTTGGGCGGCGCAATACGCGTATCTTCGGCAACGGCATTGTTGTCGGGGCCGTGCAGAAAATGCGTCCAGTCGTCAATGTCGGAGGGAACGGGTTTTGTGAACATCGCAAAACCGTTCCCGATGCGGGATACGGGATGCGGGATGCGGGTTCCTTCCGGGGCGATGATTCTCCCTCTCGGAGCTAATACTCTCTTCAGCTCCTCATCTCGTACCCCGTGCCGCGTATCTCGTATCGCGATCAAGTTCACCATGTTATCGGCATAGGGCAGTCGCTCTCCCTGCCAGTGGATCACGGTGGCCGGCCCCAACACACGCATTTCTTGCAGGCCCTTTCGGGAATCGGATACACGGGCAAGATCCCTTTGCAGGCCCTGCACGAGAAAACGATCGTTGAGTCTCAACGCTGCTATCTCTTGAGCATTGGCGGATCCTACATCAACGATCAATCCGCCTTTAATTCCCGAATCAACGACGAGTTGTCGAGCGGATTTGACTTCTGCTACCAAGACATTGGACGAGCATAGAAGAATGCCGAAGAAGATCACCGTCTGTCTGATGCGCGATCGCGTGTAGCTATTCATTTCCGTTTACCTCGCGAGAGAGAATCGTGGCTGTGCCAAACGTAACGTCTGTCTATTGACCTTCGAAGCACAGGAGCTTATCGCCTATCGTCGAAATATACAGCCGCCTGCGGGCCACCGCCATACCGTCGAAGATTGGTACGTCGTCCAAATCGCATTCTGCCAACTTCTGGCCGGTCTCGGCGGAGAGTGACCAGAGCAGCGCACCTCCGTTGCCTTCGACGGCCCAAGCCGTCGCGTAAGTCTTCCAGGTCCCGCGGACGTACGATCAGCAGGCCCGTTGTCGGTCATCGCGAGACGCCCCGGCAACGGCCTGTGCTGGCGTCGAATGACACGGCGCTGACTACGGCGCTGTTCCCACGACGAATCTGATAGCCGATCTGTTGCAGATAGCTGAGTTGTGAATCCGGCGCCGGGGCGTCCAGTGTGGCGGTGAGTGTGCCTTCCGTGTGCAAACGCGGTGCCGCTACTGCTTCGGCCATCGAAGCATCCCGCCCGACATACTGGGCCAGCATCTCAAAAACAGCGTTCGGAATCTTGCGTCCCCCGCACCCACCCAAGGCCAGTACGGCGTTACCATCGTTCGATACGATCGTGGGGCACATATTATGCAGCGGTCGTTTACCGGGGCCCGGCGAATTCGGATGATCGTGCCGAGGATCAAACCGGGACATCCCGTGGCCGAGGATCAAGCCCAGTCCAGGCACCGTCACTCGGGCACCGAATCCTGCCCCGTGGGTCATCGTCAGGGCGACCATGTTCCCATGGCGGTCAGCCGCTCTGAAGTGAACCGTTCCCCCCTGCGGACGCTGATTGGCGACTATCGACAACGACTTTCGCGTTTGGACAGCCCGTCCGACTTGCGATGCCACGTCGCTCGCATACTCCTCGGAGAGCAACCGATCCACGGGCACATCGACATGCTGTGGATCGCCAAACAGGGATAGACGATCCTCCCAGGCAACGCGGAGGATTTCCAGCCGGGAATGCGTTTGTGCCGGATCGCTCGGTTCGCGTATCGATCCGAGAGCCTTCAGAATGGAAAGGGCTTCCAATGTTGTCGTTCCGCCAGCCGTCAGCGGAGCGGTATGTATCGTGAATCCCCGCCATGACAACGCCAGCGGCGCGACTTCTTTGGCGCAATATGCCGCCATGTCTTCGGCGGTGACCAGGCCTCCACCCGCCGAAAACCCCTTGGCGATCTCCTTGGCGATGTCGCCGCGGTAGAAGGAGTCCACCGAGTTGCGTTTGGCCAACGTCTGAAGTAGCTCGGCCAACTCGGGGTTACGGTAGATTGCACTTGCATCGAGCGGCTGACCATCCCGCAGGAACAGTCGAGATGAAGCCGGATCACGGGCGACTTGCGGCACGGCGCGCCGGATAGCGCCAGCAAGGCCGGCTCCGACAACAAAGCCGTCCCGGGCAAACCGGATCGCCGGTTGCACCAGTTCGCCAAAGGAACGCGTTCCGTAGAGATCCAGAACTCGTTGAAGGCCCGCCATCGTTCCCGGAACGCCTGCAGCCAGCCACCCGTGGTAGTGGACGTTTCCGCGGACCGTCCCATTCTTTTGAATCGGGTACATGTCCGGACGGGCCGCGGCTGGAGCCATGCTGTTGAAGTCGATTGACGTCACCTCCTTGGTGTCGGCCAAGGCGATGGTCATGTGCCCGCCGTACCCGCCTATGCCGCATTGTTGTGGAGCGACCACTCCGGCCACAAGCGCGGTGGCGACGCACGCGTCGATAGCATTGCCGCCTGCCTTCAACACGCTGTTACCCACTTCTTTCGCCGCTATTGGATCTCCTTCGACAGCGCCCACCTCCGACGCCGATTGGCTGTCAGCTTGGGCTCCGCGAAGTCCGATCACCACAGCCGGACAGGCGAGTGCGACTTTCGCTGCCCTCATGATCGCTTGTCGCCGGTTGTACAGGTGCTTTCTCATGGCATCTCCTCGAGACCAAGGTCCTGACGAATATCAAACCATCTTAGAACCGCAAGACTCGCCCGAGAACCCCTGTTGCTTGATGCGCACAATGAACGACAATCGCATATGAGTTCTTTTGATGAGGTACTGATATGAAGAGACTACTGCTGCCTTATTGCTTGCTTGTGTGGCTTGTTGGCGCAACTGAGATTCAGGCCGAGGTCGTCAAGACGCTCACGATTCGACTCGGCATTCCCGCACCAGAGGATTCGGGCGGCGGCATCCTGGTGGCAGACGTCAATAACGACCAACGACCTGACTTTCTGGTCACTGTGCCTGGCCATCTGGCAGTCTACGACAACGGTGGCAGGAAACTCTGGATTGCCGAGACCGATTTGGGCGTCGGTGGGCAGTCGGAAAGCCAAGGTCTGCCTGGACACCACGGTCCGGGAGTGGCGGTGGGTGATGTGGATGGCGATGGGCGTGCTGAAGTGGTTTATCTGACCAAAGACGGTGTGCTTCATGTGGTCGACGGTGCCGATGGTTCGCCGAAAGAGCTTGCCAAGCCGCCCGTTCCTGAGGATGCTCGACGTTGGGAATTGGCGATGATCGCTGACTTCAGTGATCGCGGGGACGATCGCGACATCTTGCTTCAGGCGACGAACGAAAGCGGATACCGCACGGGCAGACACTTGGCAGCTTACCGGTTCGACGATCTACTCCAAGACAAGAAGCCGCTGTGGACAACCGAAAAATTCGTTTCCTGCGCTCACAACGGCGCGCGGCTGGCCGATCTGGATGGCGACGGGCGAGACGAGGTGCTTGGCGCGACCATCTTCTCGCCGGAAGGCCAACTGCTCACGAAAGCGGCCCCGTTTCGCGGTCACATGGACAGCGTATTTGTGGCCGACGTGCGGCCCGACTTGGCGGGTTTAGAGGTCATCCTTCTCGAAGAAGGCTCGAACTACGTCCAAGTCCTCGGCCTGAAAGGCTCGATCTGGCGGAGCGATTTTCGCCGTCAAGAACCACAGAACGCCGCCATCGGCCGTTTCACGTCGGGTTCGGACGAGACGTACATCTGGTGTCGATCACGATACAACCAACACCAAAAGCCCTTCGTCTTCGATTCGCGCGGCACCAAGGTATTCGACTACAAGATGGACGACGTGGCACCGAAAGGGTGGACCGCCAGCGGCGTCGAAGTCATCCACACGATCGACTGGACAGGCGGACCGGTGCAATTGGCCTGTGCGAAAGAGCGACATACAAGCGGTGACGTTTGCGTTTTTGAACCGCTCACGGGCCGTTTCGTCGAACACATCAAACAACAAGCCGACCGGCTATATGTCGCAGACGCCCTGGGCGACTGGCGCGAGGAGATCATCGTATTGGCTGGAAACGAACTGTCCATTTATCAGAACTCCGCGCGGAACGCGCGACCGGACCAACCACGCCTCTGGGCGAACCGCAACTACCGACGCCTGAAGCAGTGCCACAACTACTACTCGCCGTAGCGCACGGCGACATCGCTTGCGCCGGTGCTTTGATCTTGTTCCCGGCTAGCGTTCAGTCGGCCTTCGCGCTCAACGTGCGGGCAAAGAACTTCTCCATAGCTGGATAGGTTTCATCGGAGTGTTGGCCGAAGACGCCGTGGCCGTCTCCTTCGTAGCGCATGTACGTCACGTCTTTCGCGCCGGCCTTCTTCAATGCCTCGACGAAACGATCTCCGTGCGCGATTGGCACGGTGCGGTCGTTCGTGCCGTGAACGACCAAGAACGGCGGCGCGTCGGCTGCCACGTGGGTGATTGGCGATGCCTTCTTCGCTCGTTCGACAAACGTCTCGTCTGGGCCGGCCAACAACCCTCGTTTCAGGAAGGTGTTGTCGCGTGCGCCTCCCCAGTTGGTGAAGTCGGTCGGCGTGGCCGAACAGCAGACGGCTTGAACCAGGCTGGATTGATCCTGATACGCGCCGTCGCCTTCCAGACCGACATCCGGACCGACCAAGCCGAGCATGGACACAAGGTGGGCGCCGGCCGAGTTGCCGTAGGCTCCGATTCGTTTGGGATCTACATTGTATTTCTCGACATTTGCCCTGAGCCAGCGTACGGCGCATTTCACATCCTCGACACACGCTGGAAACGGGGCTTCGTCTGTCAGTCGATAGTTCACCGAGATGCAAACGTATCCTTGAGCCGCAAACCGTAGAGGCAACGACCGCCATTGGCCGCCACCCTTGTCGCCGCTCCGCCAACCGCCTCCGTGAACGAAGACAATCGCCGGCCGAGGTGTTTCGCCTCGCTCTTTCGGCATTGCCAGATCAAGTCGCCATTTGTCGTTGCCTTCGCGGTAGGCGATGTCCGCGGTCAGTTCTACGTTGTCTGGCACGACTATCGGTTCCCGCGCACCCGGCCTGACTTTCGGCGGTCGCGCGCCGGGACGTTGCTTGCTGCGAAAGCGTTGGGCCAGTTTCTTCAGTTCGTCCTCGTCGATGAATCCATCGCCGTTCTCGTCAACGCGATCAAAGAACCGTTTCAGTTGTTCGCCTGCTTCGTCCTTGCTGATCTTGCCGTCGCCGTCTTTGTCATTGGCCTTGAGCCGTTCGGCAAAAGTGCCCGGCAGACGACGTTGCCCGCGATTCTCCTGCTCGGCCGCACCGATCGCGACAGTCAAGCCGATCACTACAGTTGCGAATGCAAATGCTCGTCTCATGGTTGTTGCCTCCTACGTTGTTGGATAGCGCCACCTTGACGTTTCGGAGTAACCCGAAGCGTAAGCGAAGGAACAAGTTGAGGCAATTCCTTCGCTTACGCTTCGGGCTACTATTTCCCGATTGTTGAGAACTGGGGTTGCAGGGCGTAGAATGGTCTTCGCGGCTCGTGTGCTAACAATCGGTTGATGCAATCTCGCAGTTGTCAGGAACGAAGCATGTGTAAGACGTACGACGAAATGTACCGCCGCTCGCTGGAAGATCGGGACGGTTTCTGGGCCGAGGCCGCCTTGAGCATCGACTGGTACAAGAAGTGGGAAAAGGTCCTGGGCGACTCCAACCGGCCCTTCTATCGCTGGTTTCAGGGAGGCGAACTGAATACATGTCATAACGCTCTGGATCGTCATGTCCAAAGCGGCCGCGCCGACCAGTTGGCATTGATCTACGACAGCCCGGTCACCGGCGCACAGAGGAAGTTCACGTACCGAGAATTGTGTGACAAAGTGGCTCTGTTCGCGGGCGCCCTGGCCAACCAGGGCATCGGCAAGGGCGATCGAGTCGTCCTCTACATGCCGATGGTACCAGAGGCCGTGATCTCTATGTTGGCCTGTGCTCGAATCGGCGCCGTGCATTCAGTCGTGTTTGGCGGCTTTGCCGCGAACGAACTGGCCAGTCGCATCGACGACGCGAAACCGAAACTGATCGTCTCGGCGTCGTGCGGCGTCGAGCCCACCCGGGTTGTCGAGTACAAGGCGTTGTTGGACAAGGCGATTGATCTATCCACCCACAAGCCCGACAAGTGCATTATTCTGCAGCGTCCCCAGGCCGAAGCCAGCATGATCGCGGGGCGCGATATCGAATGGAGCGTATCAGAAGAAGGAGTCCAGCCGGCCGATTGCGTGCCAGTAGCCGCCACCGATCCACTCTACATCCTTTACACCTCCGGCACTACGGGCCAGCCCAAGGGCGTGGTGCGCGACAACGGGGGACACGCCGTGGCTATGACGTGGTCGATGCAGAACATCTATGGCGTCCAGCCGGGCGACGTTTACTGGGCGGCCTCCGATGTCGGCTGGGTGGTGGGGCATTCCTACATCGTTTACGGCCCTTTGCTGAACGGCAATACCACCATCCTGTTCGAGGGCAAGCCGGTTGGAACGCCGGATCCGGGCGTTTTTTGGCGAGTTGCCTCCGAACACGGGGTTGAGGTGCTTTTCACTGCGCCCACCGCGATCCGAGCGATCAAAAGAGAAGACTCCAACGGCGAATACGTGAGGAGACATGACATATCCAGCCTCCGCACGTTGTTCCTCGCGGGCGAGCGTTGCGATCCTGACACCCTTCATTGGGCCGAGAAGGTGTTGCAGGTTCCGGTCATAGATCACTGGTGGCAGACGGAGACCGGCTGGGCTATCGCGGCCAATTGCCTGGGCATCGAGCGTTTGCCGGTAAAAAGTGGATCGTCTACGCGCGCGGTCTGCGGATACGACGTGCAAGTGCTGGACCATCTGGGCAAACAGCTACCGGACGGCGAAATTGGCACGCTGGCGATCAAGCTCCCGCTGCCACCGGGCACGTTGCCCACCCTGTGGAACGCGGATCAGCGCTACAAGGATTCTTACCTAAGCCGTTTCGAGGGCTATTACCTCACAGGCGACGCCGGCTACCGGGACGACGGTGGCTACCTGTGGATCATGAGCCGCACGGACGACGTCATCAACACTGCCGGCCACCGGCTCTCCACCGGCGCGATGGAGGAGATTCTAGCCTCGCATGCCGATGTCGCCGAGTGTGCGGTGTTTGGCGTCGACGACGATTTGAAGGGCGAGTTGCCGCTGGGCATGGTGGTCTTGAAGGCCAGCTCTGACCGTAGCGATGAGGAACTGCGTAGTGAACTGGTGGCCCTGGTGCGCGAGAAAATCGGTCCGGTCGCCGCATTCAAACTTGTGACGATGGTGAAGCGTCTGCCAAAGACTCGATCAGGCAAGATCCTGCGCGGCACGATGAAGAGCATTGCAGACGGCAAGCAGTGGAAGATGCCGGCCACGATCGACGATCCAGAGATCCTTGACGAGATCACCCAGTCCCTCGCGGGACTCGGCTACCCAAACGCGACGAAGCCGTAAGACCAACGAGCGCAACGGGGATGTTCAACGCCGCAGGGAACCGCTAGTATGCAGAGCGTGAATACCCAAACCCCCAAACGCATTCTGATTGGCAAGGTTGGCCTCGACGGACATGACCGTGGAGCCAAGTTCCTAATCCGCGCTTTGCGCGATGCTGGCTATGAGGTCATCTACACCGGCATCCGCCGTACCCCCGAACAAATCGTCCGGACTGCCATCGACGAAGACGTCGACGTGATTGGTTTGAGTTTGTTGAGCGGCGCCCACAACGAGCTCTTTGCGCGGGTAGCTGAACTGCTGAATGAAGAGGACGCGGGGGACATCGTTCTTCTAGCAGGCGGGACGATTCCCGAGAAGGACATCCCGTATCTTCAATCCTTGGGTTTCCGGCATGTGTTCACCCCGGGAACGGCCCTGTCAGAGATCCTCTCCGCCTTGGAACAGGAGTTGACCAGTCGGGAATGAATGAACTCGTGGACAAACTGCGCCAGGGCGATCGTCGTGCGATGGCTCGGGCGATGTCACGCGTCGATCCGACGGGGCGCACCGATACCGCGCTCGAAGTATGCTTGCGTCAGTCGACTGGGCAGCTTCCGTGGTGGGGATTTACCGGCCCGCCGGGCGTGGGAAAGTCGACGCTGATCGACGCCCTCTTGGTCCGCCTGCGCGAGCGTGGACATCGGATCGGCGTGCTGGCGGTCGATCCAAGCTCGTCTCGATCGAATGGCGCCCTGCTGGGCGATCGTGTTCGCATGATGCGACACGCCCTGGATGCCGACGTCTTCATCCGCTCGCTGGCCACTCATGGCCACGAGGGTGGTCTGTCCAATGCCACCGTGCATTGCGCTCGGCTCATGGAACTCGCCGGTTACGACCCGGTGTTAATCGAGACAGTCGGCGTAGGGCAAAACGAACTTGAGATTGCATCGGTGGCGGACGTTTGCGTGGTAGTGCTGGGACCGGGACACGGCGACGACATCCAATTGATCAAGGCGGGACTTCTGGAAATTGCCGACATCGTGGTCGTGAACAAGTGTGATCTACCTGAATCTGGTCGGTTGCTCAAAGAAGTCCGCGAGGAATTGGCCGGCGCTGCCCATGCGCGGAGTTGCGGTCAGTGCGAACCGTTGCCCGAAAGCGAGTCCGAGAACACACCTGCTGGCGCCCCCGAAGTCGTGGAGGTGGAGGCGAAGTCTGGGCGAGGCGTGGAGAACCTGATGGAGAAGCTCCTCGAACAGGATCGCGCGCGCCGCACGCCAGAGGCGCAGGCTTGCCGAGGCGAACGACGGGCGCTGGATGAGATTGGACGAGGCGCGATGGCTGTGTGTGGGCGAGCGGTGGAGCGTTTGCTCGACGATCCTGTCACGAAGCAGTGGATCGCCAAACTGAATCAAGGCGAGTCCACGCTGGATATGGTCATATCGCAATTGGCCGCTTCGGCATTGGCCGAGGTGCAGCAGGCTGCAACCGATGATTGAGATTAGGAATGACTGAGTCTCTGAAAGAACGTTTCGAGAAATGGAAGGCCCAGAGGCTGGCTCCGGCGGCCGCAAAGGTGCCCGAATGTGCCGAGCGGACCGCGACCGTATCGGGCCAGCCGATCGACGGACTGCACCTCCCCGTCGACACGGGTGACGAACGCGCCGACGCCGCGTATCTCGACCGGATTGGCTTTCCCGGCGAGTACCCCTTCACGCGGGGCGTTCAGCCGACGATGTACCGCTCGCGGCTCTGGACCATGCGCCAGTACGCCGGGTTTGCCGACGCCGAGGAGACCAACCAGCGTTACCGTTTTCTGTTGGATCAGGGTCAGACCGGTCTGAGCGTGGCCTTCGACCTGCCAACGCAGATCGGGTACGACAGCGACCACGCACTGGCTTTGGGGGAGATTGGAAAAGTTGGCGTCGCCATCGACACGCTGGCTGACATGGAGATCCTGTTCGACGGCATTCCGCTCGAAAAGGTCTCCACTTCGATGACCATCAATGCTCCGGCTGCGGTCTTGCTGGCGATGTATATCGCCGTCGGTGCCAAGCAGGGCGTCACGGCAAGCCAGCTCTCCGGCACAATTCAGAACGATGTGCTGAAGGAGTACATTGCGCGAGGTACCTATATTTTCCCGCCCGGCCCATCGCTCAGACTGATCACTAATATCTTCGAGTACGCCGCGGAGCACCTGCCGCAATTCAACACAATCAGCGTCAGCGGTTACCACATGCGCGAAGCCGGCTCGACAGCGGCGCAGGAGATAGGCTTCACGCTTGCGGATGGGATCGCTTACATCGACGCGGCTTTGAGCGCCGGGTTGGACGTCGACCGTTTCGCACCGAGGATCTCGTTTTTCTTCGGCGCTATGACCGACGTGTTGGAAGAAGTGGCCAAGTTCCGTGCGGCTCGAAGGCTCTGGGCACGGATCATGCGAGACCGGTTCGGTGCCAAAGACCCGCGTAGCTGCATGCTCCGTTTCCACACGCAGACGTGTGGCGCGACGCTGACCGCCCAGCAGGTGGACAACAACGTGGTCCGCGTGACGCTGCAGGCTCTGGCTGCTGTGCTTGGCGGGACGCAGTCGTTGCACACCAATAGCCGCGACGAAGCCCTTGCCTTGCCAACCGAAGAGGCGGTCCAATTGGCACTGCGGACACAGCAGATCATCGCCCACGAATCGGGCGTAACTCATACGGTCGACCCACTGGCAGGAAGTTACTGCATCGAGAACCTGACGGATCGAATCGAGGCAAAAGCGGCAGCATACATCGACAAGATTGATGAGATCGGCGGGATGGTCCGTGCGATTGACCAGCGCTATCCGCAAGCCGAGATCGAACAGTCTTCGTATCGATACCAGCAGGAGATCGAACGCGATGAGCGTGTGATTGTCGGCGTCAATCGCTACGAGACCGAGGAAGACACTCAGCCGGAGATTCTAACCATCGGTGAACAGGCGGCGCGCCGACAGATCGACAGGCTCCACCAAGTGCGTGCCGAACGCGACGCCTCGGCCGTCAACGGCACACTATTGGCCCTCGAGACGGGTGCCTGTGGTGACGCCAATCTCATGCCCTTGATCCTTGATGCAGTGCAGGCGTACGCATCAGTGGGCGAGGTATGCGACGCATTACGCCGCGTATTCGGCGAATACGAGGAATGCACGATATAGGGAGAGCACGGTGCAACCACCGATCTGCATCGACCACCTGGGCATAGCCGTCGAATCTCTCGAAGAAGCAAGTCACTTGTACCGCGATGTTTTCGGTTTGGCATGCGGCGAGACCGAAGAGATCCAAGACCAGAAAGTGCGGGTGGCCTTCTTCCAACTCGGGGAAGTCCGCATTGAGTTGCTCGAAGCCACCGCCAGCGACAGCCCGATCGCGAAGTATATCGAAAAGAAAGGACCGGGCCTGCATCACGTCGCGTACCGAGTCGCGGATCTGCCGGCTACGCTTGAGGCGCTAAAGTCAGCCGGCGTCCGGCTCATCGACGAAACGCCGCGAGTTGGGGCCCACGGGATGCAGATTGCTTTCGCCCACCCTAAGAGCACAGGCGGCGTACTGACGGAGTTTTGCCAGCCGGTCGTTTAACCCCCAGACGGAGGCGACGGTTGTTTTCGGTTCGATGCGTTACGCCGTTGCCTTCGCCTCGGGGTTAAACGAACTCACGGCACCGAACCGGCGGACTCGAGCGACGCGTCGTTCTGGGCGTTGGACTCTTTCGGTTTCCACACGCGTTTGCCGCGCTTTTGCAACTCGGCCAAGCTTCCGCCGTCGATTACGTGGTTGAGTAGTTCCGCGAGGCGGGTGGGCAACCGTTCTGCGCTCACGCATTCGTCCACGAACCCGCGATGTAGGAGCCACTCACCGTTCTGGAAGTCGGGTGGCATCTTGCGTCCCCGAAACTGCTCCATGACGCGCTTGCCGGTGAAGCCGATGTTGGCTGAACCTTCCACCACGATCATGTAGTCGCCTCGCAAACCGTAGCTGATCGCCGTCCCGCCGAGCGTCGGATCACAGATGACCGAGATGTGCGGCACACCGGCCTCGTCCAACGCATTCAGGGCATGATGAATCTTCGGAATGTTGCGATGCATCGACGGCGTGCCTTCCTGCATCCGTGCCCCGCCGCCCATCGCGATAGAAACCAGCGGCGTCCGTTTCTCGACGGCCTGCCCAGCGGCATAGCGATACTTCTCGCCGATTTCGTCGCACAGACTACTTCCGACCAGACGGAAATTGTTGACTGCCAGCACGACATCCAAGCCGCTAATCTTGGCCAAGCCCGTGACCAATCCCGTTTCGAGCCCGGTCTCCTTTGTCCCGCGAGCCAGGGATTCTTCATACCCGGGGAATCCGAGTTGGTCGACCGAGCAGTACTGGATCGTCTCGGCGAATTCCCGGAATGTGTCTTCGTCAGTGAGTTGACGAATCCAGCAGACCGGGTGGAAGCGTTGGTACGTGCTGAGACCGCCGTTGGGGCAGACTGCGTGCAGTCCGCTCGAATGCCCGTACCGCCGCTCAAGCAAGTACTCGTGGATTTGAGCCCACTGGCATTTACTCAGGGGCTCAGCATCCACCCCCAGGACGTTGCTCACATACGTGGCGTCTGCTCGCTGGGCCGCGTAGATCATTCGCGCGACCTCCTGACGAGCTTCCGCTTGGACCTTGGCTGCAGCTTCGTCCGCCGGCCGGCCGTTTTTCTCCACCCGCTCGGCGAAGTACTCGGTAAGCGCGTCGAGCAACTTGGCATACACCCGACTCTGTTCGCACGCCAACTTCGCCAGCGTATCCGTTTGCCGTTTCGTGTCCGACCCGCCCCACAAACCCATGGCAAAGAACTTCTCACGGCGCACTAGTTCGGCCCGCTCGCCGCCCATACCCAGAAGCTGCCCCAGGTGCCGCTCGACAGCCTCTTTGCCTTTGGCCAAGAGTTCGTCGGGGTAGCGATGGCCCGGGTGCAAACCTTCCTTGACGAACTCGTCCACGGTGCCCTGATCAAACGCATCAGCTGCGGTCAGGCGCAACCCCCTGGCCGCACGGCGAATCGCATCGGGCTCCCGGGTCCGGAACAGGATCGACGCACAAGCGCCTGGGCTGATGACCATGTACGTTGCATGCTCGTTCATGATCGTTCGGTTTGTGGGCGTGAAGGCGATCGCCCCGCCGCTTGCCCCCAGACTGATAATATAGGAAAGACTGGGTGTTCTCAGGGAAGTGGTCTTGCGGATCACTTCATTGATGGCAAATGCCTGCCCCTGTTCCTCGGAATACTCCGAGGCGTCCGCGCCGTGCGTGTCCACGAACACCACTATGGGCCAGCCCCGCTGCTCGGCCAAGTCCATGGCATAGACCGCCTTGCGATACCCGTCCGGGAAGCCCATACCTTGGTTCCAGCGCTTGTACTCCTCTGGCGGCAACTTGACCAAGTGCTCCCATTCCGAGGAAGGTCCCGTTTGCTGGCCAACGAAAATGACATCGACAGGGTCTCCCGCGATTTCGACCTTACCCGCGCCGGCGACGACGAGGTGGTCACCGCGGACGTCCGAGTTCTGAAAGAAGCGGATGTCGTGAAAGATGTGTTGAACGTAGTCGAGCGTCTTCGGACGCAGAGGATTGCGAGAAAGAAGGAAAGTCTCGACGGCGTCGATGTTATCGTAAACCTCGTGCTCGCAGGTCTCCAGCCGTGCCAGAAGCTCCGCACGGCTCGGATCCGTTTCGGGGAGCGCCGCAAGCTGGTCATCGAGCGCTTTGAGCTCCTTCTCAAACGGCAGGAAGAATGACACGATGTCCTTTCTCTGGTCGTATGGGTGTCCGCTCCGGCTGTGTGCGCCGCGGCGATGCTCAATAATTGCCTGCCGTAGGGTCGCCCGCTGGCTGTCAATGCAAAACCAATCACCCTATGCGTCGCTATGGTTTCGAGAAGTATATCACAACACGCAGGCCGGCTGCCACCACCGAAGCCGCAATCTACTTGAAGGACACGATGGCACCGGACGAGAGACTCAGGACGACGTGTCCCCGAGCAGCGCACATGCCGTCAAAGACCGGCGGCGCCTCGATGGATACCTGCGATAGGCTCTTACCCGTCGAAGCGTCAACAACCCCCAGCAGCCCGCCTTGCTCGCCGCGCAGGACCTCGGTAGTCGCGAAGGCCGTGACGGGCGGCCCGGCCGTCACCAATCGGCCAGCATTTGGATTCTCTGCGTCGGACGCACCAGCCAGGATCATGGCCCGGACCATCATCGGATACTTGGCGTCCGACCAAATTTTGCCCGCAGGAGCCGTTTTCCCTCTCCTCGCATCCTTACTCTTCGCCTTTGGCGACGGAGGCGACTTCACGGCACCCGCCGCGGCACAGAACAGATGGTATCTGTTGTTGCTAACCCGACCGTAACCGTAGACGTGTTTCCCGTCGCACACCAGCAGACGGCCGAATGGTGCACCACCCGCACGCCCGAGGCCCCCTCCAGGCCCATTCTTGAAGCGCGTGCCATAGACCATGTAGAAACGGTGCCACCAGGTATCGTCAAGGAAGCCACCGACGCTATACAAATGCTCCTGAGGCTCGTCGGCCATCGTTCCATCGAGCGACAAACGGGCCTCGCGCGCAAAGATCGACCCGCCCTTGCTCGACAAAACGTCATACAGCAACCCGGGCATGTACAGATCGTCGATTTGTTCCTCCGCCTGACGCCCCGTATCGGGGTCACGGTTGTAGATCTGCTTGGTCAGTTGCGGTTCACCGGTTCGTGCATCCAACTTGATGAAGTACATGCCACCGTCAAGGTTCGAACTGCGACCAGCCAACGCGTAAACGGCTCCGCCCCGTACCAGCACACTGCCAGCGATGGGCCAAGGTGATTCGAGTTGATCCCAGGCGACGATCGAGGCCTGTTGTGGAGCCGCGAAGAAGCGCCAGGCCAACTTTCCGTCGGACGCGTTCAAACACTGGATCGAGCCGTCGACAGATCCGAAGTAGACACGTCCCTTCCAATACGTTGGCGGCGAGTCGACGCGACCGCCAGTGATGTACGACCAAAGCTCTTTGCCCGTGTCCAGGTCCAAAGCACAGATCGTGTGGCGGTTGATCGCACTCACGAAGACCTTGCCGTCCGCCGATGTCGGAGCACTCAGCTTGCCACACAGGTCACTTCGCCATGCCACTGCAAGGCGATCAGCGACCGGCACGCCGCCGCAACCGCTACGGGCATTGTCGTGGCGAAACGTAGGCCAGTCGGTGGGAAGCGAAGAGCGGAGAGTCGAGAGCGGAGAGCCGGAATCGGCATACGCCGGCCCCTTGGACAGTCGGTCGATACTCTCGTCCGTCCACGCGGCCTCTTTGCGGCTATTGTAGGCGAAAAAGCCGTTCATCTTACTGGCGTTGTAGCACGCGCAGGGATGCGGAGGCGTATACAGCAACCCGTTGGCTGGCATCACACCGTACTGGCACGCACCGCGCGTCCAACAGTTGCGTAAGCTGGGACCGTCCGCCAGATTGATGAATTCGATTCCCGTCCGTCCCATGATGATGTAGCGTTCGGTCGCCTTGTTGCGGTAGCAGCGATGATGATGGCTTAACGTGAACGCTTCCGCAGCGTCGATCGTCTTCTTCACCTCGCCGGTGCGAAGATCGCGCCCTGTGACGTTTTCAATGTAGAAATCCTGGCCCAACATTTGATCGAAAATCGGCCGTGTCCGCTCGAAGAAGAAGCGTGCGGGTCCTCGTGACACCCACGCCAATCCGTCGATGACGAACACGTCGACCGCACCATGAAAACACTCAGCCGCCTCGTCCTGCCACAGCACTTCACCGTCGTCAGCCGACAGGGCGCTCACCAGACCCAAGCCGCCATGCTGGAGCATGCCGGAAAGAAGCACTGGGTTCTGTTTCCACTCGTCGGGATAATCCACAGCCCGGTCGCCGCATAATACCACGCCGTCGTGAAATACAACGGTCGGCGAAAGCCAGGAGGGCCGTTTAGGTACAGAGGGTAGCGGCTGCCGCCAAACGACTTGGCCAGCCTTTCGGTCTATCGCCACCACAGCTTGGCCATCATGAAAGAACAGGCACCGCTGACCAACGGCAAGCGTGGCCGGTAGAACGCTACGAGCCGGTCCGTCCTTGTTCTCCCAGAGAATCTCGCCGTTCGAGACGGAAACGGAAAGAATCCGACGGTCCTGGGCTCCACCGACACCGGTTGCGACCAAGTACAAGGTACCGTCGATGTAGAGGATTTCGTCAACGCCCTTGGTTCCCTCGTAGGTCTTGAGCGTCGCACCAGTGGCAGCGTCCAGGCACGAAAGGGGACCTCCGTAGTTCATAGTGACATAGACACGATCGCCAACGGCCACCAAACGCCGGGACAACTGCACCGGTCCGCTGCGGAAGCGGGTTTGGGTCGATTCCCATTCGCCGATGGGCAACTCCCACAGCGTAACGCCGCTGAACGCATCCCTGGCGACAAGCCGCCACTCCGCCGGCAAAGCTATCGAAAGGGCCGGAGCGCGGTCTTCGATCGAAAACAGCCGTCCGCCAGCACTGACCACGGCGCTGACGCTAGACAAGCGATCGTGGTGACGCCCGTACACCGGATCGGAGATCCACTGGAGACAGCGGGGCGGCCCCACAACCGTATCGTGCGATACCGCGTTGTTATCCGGGCCGTGCAGATAGTGCGTCCACTCGTCGATCTCGTCGGGCCGCGGCTTGGAGAAAGAGAAAGAGTCGAGAGTCACTGCGGCGCCTCCCGGTGCCAATACCCGCTCTATCTCTTCATCCCGAACCTCGCATCCCGTATCCCGCATCACTATCAAGTTCACCAGATTATCAACGTATGGCAGCCGTTGGCCATCGAACACTGCGGCCGACACCTTCCCGCCAAGCCCGAGCGACTGAATGCGTGCCCGCGCCTTTTCGACGTTCGCCGGATCGGCGTCAAGTCCTTGGACAAGATAGGAATCACCTGCCCGCAGTGCTGCAGTCAACTTTCCATCGCCGCAGCCGATATGGACGACCAGTCCGCCTTTGATACCCGATGCCTTCAAAATGTCTTCGGCCGATCGCTCTGCCCGCGCCGACGAGCACATAAGCAATGCAACAGAAACCGCGGACACAACCATACATCTCATTGCCGTCTCCTTGATTCATAACGCATACTACGGCGCCAAAGCGCCAATTCCAGCTCAATAGTGTAACAGTCCGCCCTTTGCTTGTCCCGTGTGGCGGTGAGAAGCGCAGCGCGCAGGCATCCGATTCGGCCTGCATCACGTCTCACTGGGCTGCCCCGTTGCCGAAGCCGTTTAACCGCAAGCCGGAGGCGTGCGCGTCCCAGCCAAAGCGTACGCCTCCGGCTTGCGGTTAAACGAGTGGGTCGGCCAACTCCTAGATGGGCAGACTATCTGGCGCGGCGAAGCCACGATTCCGCGATCTCGTGCAGATTCGGGGCTTCGTCTTGCTTGGGGCTGAAGTAGTGCCGTTCCAGTCGTGTGATGGACGCCGTCAGTTCTTGTTGACCGGTATCATCCAAGCCGTTGTTTGATTGGATGTGCTTCAGTAATCCCAGCACAGTGAACGGCGTAACCTCTTCGGGCATTCCGAATCGCTCTTGGACGACTTCGGGAGCCTTGCGTGCGGTGAGTCGCCACACGATGACGAGTGCCATTACCGCGAGAACGCCGACAACGACGCCCCAGATCCACGTGTAGCCAAGCTCGCCATATTGCTGTTCAAGCGAAATCTGCTGGTCGACCGCCAGCAGATCGGCGTCGACGTAGCGTTGATAGACGACTTCCTTTGTTGGCAGAAGGGCTTGGGCGAAACTAAATGCCTTGGGCAACTCCGGCAAATCCTCCTGGGCCTGCATCGTCACCATCCATGTGCGTTCTGATAGGACAAGGGTGGCCTCGCTTTCCGTGTCGAACTGCGACACGGATAGGCCTTGGTCCTCCGTTTCCACAACATCAAAGTACTCGGGTTCCACGCTAAGAAAATCTTCGATTTTGGGAACCAATCCCTGGGCAGTGGCCTTGATTTCGAGGATCAGCTTCCCTTCGGCCGCCTGCCGTTCGTCAAGCGTCTGCGTGATTGCCAGGTTTTGAATCGGTCGCGGTTCGCCGTCAGCCGGTGATGCGTCAATCGGCACGGCGGGCGACTCGATAGGGATAATGGCGTAGCCGGAGGTGTCCAGGAAATCCAAGTCGAGTCGCACGGGCGGGATCTTGTCGACTTCCGGCCCTCGGGCCTTCAACAGAAGGTAGGCGTACGGCGTGCGGCGCCATCCGTACTCGGACATCGCCTTTGAATTGACATCGTCCGTTTGGAAGGTCACCGACAGCACCTCGAACTGTTCGCTCATCGCTTGCTGGACGATCTCCTCGAACTTATCCCGATAGTCTTCCGTCGGCCGACCGTAGTTGTAGCGATACGAGCGACTGGTGTTCTGATTCTGCAGGTAGCGTCCAAAGCCTCCCGATTCGCGTTCGATTTCACGAGTGTGGCGGATGTTCACAAACACGCCAAACGGTCGTTCGTGTCCCACGACGTCGCTACCATCGACGACCGTCTCCAGCTTGAGTTCCGTGACCAGGTCTTTGTAGTAGTCGAAAACCTTGCGAGCCTCTTGCGCTCGTTTGTGGTCCCCAACAATGTCGAGACCGTTCTTCACGTAGCGGTACTTGACCGCCGGATTGACGGCGCTCATGCGTGTGAACAGTGTGTTGGCGAACATCGCCATGTGTCGATCGGCGGCCTCGTCGGCCAGTGCCTGGATCGACTGGCGAATCAACGCGGGCTGCCGAAGGTCGGGAACATTGTCCTCCCGGACGTGCTGCAAGTCGCACGCACCCAAGCTGGCGTAGTACCACAGTTCGTAGACTCGCGTCGTTTCTTCGTCTTCACGAAGGCCCTTCGACTGAGCCGCATACAGCTCGGCCGCCTTTTGGAACTCGGCAAACGATCGACTACGACGCTCGCTATACTCTGAACTCTTGGCGATCTCTTGGCGGTAGTTGTTCTCGTCGTGATCCAAGGACGCCTTGGCCAATTGCAGCGCCCAATGATCGGGGTGCTTCTGCAAACCGCCCTCAATCACTTGTCGCGCCACAACGTAGCCTCGCAATACTTCGGCTTGGATGTCCTTTTGCTTGCGTTTGGTCTTCTTGTCTTCCTGGACCGCCGGCTGGCGCCACACACCGATCAGATTTGCCCGCATTTGCTGAGCCAGTTCGGCCAATGTCTTGGGTTCCAGGTCGTCTAGCGATCCAAACACCGACTCGATCGCTTCCAGGCGATACACTTCCGCACTGCTGTGGCACGTCGTGAAAGCGCGGGTTAGCAACTGCTCGTTCAATTCGCCCAGCGGCAACGCCTTCAACCGCTTGACCAACTCAGCCAGTTCCTTCAGGTTCCGCTCCTGCTTGGAACGCGTCAGCGGAATGCTCTCGGCCTTGCGTTCGTATCCGTACATATACATGTAGTAGTTGGTCCGGTTTCGCGACGCGTTTGGGTCATGATTTCGCGTCCACACTCGCAGGAACTCATCGACCAAATCCTCGGCCATGTCCGGGTGCTGACTCGCCAGCTGTTCGATATAGGGAAAGGCCTTGTCCTCTTCGTCCACTTTCAGATAAAGCTGAGCGAACATCATGTCAAACTTTGGCCGCATGCTCTCGCTGACACGGTCCATCCATGCCTGACCGGGCTTGATCTCCAGCAGTTCGGTCGTCTTGACAGCCTGCAGCGAACCGGTGCTACGAGGCATGTGCATCATCTCGTTCTCGTCGAAATAGAAGTAGTTGCCATACCTGTCGCGTCTTAGCCGCGGGCCCGAGCCGCTCGACTGATCTCGTTGATAGGAAACGACCGCTTCCCTGAGCCAGTTGGCGGCCAGCAGGTCCAACATCTCCTTCCATTGGTCCGCTCGTTCTATGGATGCCTCGAGCAACGCTTCGACGGCGGTCGTTTGAAATTGCAGCGATTTGAGCCGGAAGTTGGCATCTCGCGCGTGAGTCTGCAAGCCAGTAGCCGCGGCCGATCCTATGGCAGCGATGATTTCGATCCCACGCTGCGGTTCGTCCGTGAAGCTCTCGTTCAGCCACTTCTGCCCGAATTCCTCTCGAACCTTGGGGGCCAGCTCGACGGCCCTGCGGAGAGCTTCCTCGCGCTCTTCCTTCTTGATATCTCCCAGGCTGAAAACTGCCTGCGTCACATGCCACGCCTCGTCCAGGTGATCAGGCTCCTTTTCCTCGGCATGCATCGCCAAATAGTAGCGCGACAGCAAGTTCAGCGCTTGGTGGTCTTTCTCCTCTCTTGCCTCCTCGACGCTTGGCAGAAACTTGCCCGCTTCGATCACTTGACCTGCCGCCATCAGCAACTGGGCAACCTGTCGACGGGTGAAAATGGCCTTGTCATCTGGTGCGGTCAATACTTGTTCCAGATGAGCCATCAACGATTCGATGGCGTTTCCATCCCGGATCGGCAACTGTAAGATACTGCCCAGGCTGGCGATATCTTCCTTTTCCAGTTCAATGGGAGCGGCGTCCGCAAGTGCGATGACGTCGTCGAACGAAAACTTGTTGTGTTCCGGGCTCTTGTTGCCCTGCTGCGCATTGCGTGCTTGAATCATTTGCGCAAATTGGGCCTCCAACTCCGGCGGTAATCCCGGCGGCACGCCCTTCGGCACATTGCGAAGCGACTGCAGCAACTGGCGATAAGCCGTCTTGCCTTCTTCCTCCGACAGCGATGCCAGGAAACTCTTCACGTCGGGCCAGTTCCCCAACGTCACGTTGCGTTGAAATTGCTTGAGTTCCTCGTCGAATGGATCAGGCTCCGGTTTTTCTTTATCGGGGTCTTCCTCCGACGTGTCCTCGGGTGGATCTTCTTCGCTCTCCGGTTCGGGAGGCTCTGTGGATTTGGCCCACTCTTTCAAAATGTGCGAAGGGCGCCGGTCGAACGTCAGCTTCTGAAGCTTTTGCTGCCGTGCGGCCTTCTTTTTCTCCTCTTCCTGCCTCTTCTTGGCTTCCGGATCCTCGGGTTCGTCGCCTGCCTCGGCAGCTTTCGTCTCCTCTTCTTCTTCTACTTCTGCGACCGCTGGCGCCCCGAAAGGATCGGCTCCCGCTCTAGGCAGGACTTGGTATGCACTCGGCGGTTGTGCGACGCTGGTCACTACATAAGCAGAGAGCACTACCAAAGACGTGCACACAACGGAAATCAACAACCTAGTCATCTGTCGATACACCTTTGCACGATTGGATATTGAACATAGAGGTTAGACGGAGTAATTCCGCAAAGAACATATGGACGTTGGAAAGTGAGCGTCCGTGGCCCAACGTCAGCCATCATGAACCACGTCCGTCCGGCGGCGGGCCTGAACTGGCGCCACGAGCATCTTCCACTTTCTGTCCACCTTTCTTGCCCATCCCCTTCTTGCCGCGACCGCGGCCTTTGCCACTGGCACAGCCCTGTCACTGGCTGGGTAACGGCAGTCCTTGCAAGTCGCTAAGATCCATGCGCGCCAATCGGATCGAAGATTCCAAATCCTCGCGATGCCGTTTAGCGTCTTGTTCGTCGCCAGACTGATCGGACTGTTGTGCCAGCAAACGAAACGATTGACGCGCCGCTTCGATCTCGGGCTCCCACACATCACGCGGTGCGCCCTCCAAACGCATCAGCCAAGTCATGTAGTACTGGGCGTTAGCCAACGCTGCGCGAGACTGAGCCAGAAGTTGCGGGTCCGGATTCTCGCTTTCCAACAACTCGTCCACGAGCATCTTCAATTCCTGGTGAGCCTCCGGCAGTTTGCGAGCCAGCATCTGTACCTTGGCCCGTTCAAGCCGCAATCGACGTCCTCGCTGCACTTCGTCTGCCGGGAGCAAATTCAATGCTTCGTCATACTGTTCTAAGGCCTCGGGCCATTGCTCGTTAGCGGCGCACTTTTCCGCTTGATTTACCAAGCCAGCCGCGTCGTCCAGCACCATCCGCTCTTGGCCCGGTCCCAGGTGATAGACTCCGACCAGGATGGGCAAAGCCAGCCAAAGGAGAAGGATTAACACTCGCATAACACAGCCCTCTTTGTCAGTATCACGCAGTTCACTGCACTGTTACGATTATACCGAATCGACAAGCTTCCCGGATACCCTTTTCTCGTCCTGCCCAGTTCGGCCGTTATCTCGGGAATTCGCTGCCATTTGGCTCGGAACACCTGGATTCCATCGAGTGCCCAAATAGTGAAGCAATAACGGCAGGAGGGCGTAAATCACCGCGCCCAGCCCACAACAGATCAGCGCATATTCGCGTCTGGTAAGCTGCTCCAACTTGCTGCCGGTACCGGTTTTCGTCAACTTGTTCAGCAAACCGGTGCTCAAGTGGTTCTCGTTTCCATTATGAAAGGTGCCGCCCAAGCGTACGGCGATCTGCCGCAAGGTCGAGGTATCTTGTCGTGATTGGCGTCCGTCGATAAATCCGCCGGTCACTGGATCGCCCACGCCCACAACGACGACATTGCCAACCGACGCGGGCATCTTCGGCATGCCTGTCGTGGGGACCGTATCGCCGTCGCTGACCAGAATCACGGTCGCACTCCTGGGTTTCCAGGGCCGGGCGATCCGAGCCGCTTCCTCCAGCCCGGCGAAGATGTTCGTCTTTCCTGCGACAAACGCGTAGTGCATGGGAAGGTCGCTCAGGATATTGCGAACCACATCGACGTCGTTCGTATCAACCACAACGGGTATCGCCCCGTTGTAGACCGCGACGACGCTCAGCCGATACTGCTGAATAGCCACCCGCTTGAAGAACGATTCCATCACGTCCGAAGCTCGCTGCATCCGGCTTTGCAGGGCGGACGGCCCTGCGTCCTGAAGTCGCATGCTGGGCGAAACGTCCAGCACAAGTACGGCATGCTTCATTTCGCTCTCGGGCAGCTCATCTCCTCTATGTACCTTGGGCTCGAGCAGAATCAGCGTGACCATTCCCCAACACATCGCTACGGTTGCGACAATCCGTAGCAGCGGCGCAAGACGCGCCCACGTGGCTGGGCGGCGAGTTGGCCCGAATGCCAAGTATGCCAGGCGTCGGCAGCGGCGTGCGTGGAGCCACTCGGCTCCGATCAACACGATTACCAATGCACAGACTGCAAGTTCGGCTACCACGGTGTGTACCTCAGTCCAAACGACGACAAGGCACTGGCCGCCAGCAGCACAAGTCCAGCGACGCAGAAAGGAACGAAGTGGTCCATCGTTTCGGCACTGACCTTCTCCAGCTTCGCTTCCTGCATCTGGTCGATGCGGTGAAAGACGCCTTTCAGCGCTTCCGTGTCGCCGGGATTGAATACTTCGCCCCCAGTGATACTCGTAATATTCACGATCTCGTCCGGGATATTCGTTTGGGAAATATGAATGGCGTAGACCACGATGCTGTTGTCGCGCAGCTTCCTGGCGATTTCCTGGTCACTGCCGTTGCGCAGGTCCGAGCTTTGACCATCCGAGACGAGCACGATCATTCGATCACCTTCTTCGCGGTCCGTCAGAATGTCTTTGCACGCCAGCAGCGCCTTGCCGATTTCCGTGCCGCCGAACCAGGACGGCGCGACTTCCGGGCGCATGAAGGGCGGCGAGCAACGTATGGCCGACGTGTCAGTCGTCAATGGCACCCAGTGCAAGACGGAATTGCCGAAGAAGGTCAATCCGAATGCATCACCCTCGCGGAAATCCAGGAACTCGTCGATGGCTTCCATGGAAGCATCGTAACGCGTTCCTTCACCGAACTGGGCTGTCATGCTGCCCGAGATATCAACACAGAATTCGATGTTCGTCAGAGCCCGCTTCGTCTTCGGCTCGCTGAACTGCTGGGGTCCTGCCAACACCACGATCACGACCGCCAACAGCAGAGCCGGTAGCGACTGGGCCGTGTTCAGAATCGCTTTGAGCCATCGCCCCGACTTCTGCTGGCCATGGTCAAATGGCAACACCACACTGCGCCCACGCCGACCCCACACCCAAACGAGCAGCAAGGGTGGAATCAGAAGCAACAGCAAAATGGTCCAATACGTAAACGGCATCTTCTTTGTCTCTCGCGCCTGCCGCCGTCAGCCGCTGGGCGCGAGCCCACGGTTTCTTTCGGAAAACCGGACGCTAGCGCGTTCCGGCTAATTGGGTACGAACTCATCTGTCGCCCGCCCAACGGCTCACGGCGTCGGGGTGTGTTTCTCCTCTAACGCATCGGGCGGTAACGTCCGGTAAGGTTCGAGCAGCGATGCCACATCGACATCGGACGAAGTGTCCGGACAGTGCAACCATCGTTCAAGCTGTTTGAGCAATGCCCCCGCGTCCTCGTGCTCGCGCAGCCGAACAATTGCCTCAGCGGCATCCAACTCCTCCATATCGAGACGTCGCCGCCAGTAGGCCAGCAACATCCTCTCCAATTCGGCCAACTCGCTTTGATTGAGCTTGCCCGCAACGGCGTCTTCGACTGTCCCACGCAAACGATCCGCCAGCGACGCTGGCTGTCGAGCGGCCAACGCAGCCGCTTGTTTCCGCTTGCGGCCGGCAAACAGAATCACCAGCAATCCGCCGACCCATACAATACCGCCGAGCACCAGCATCGCGCGGTACCCGCCCAGGCGCCCGACGCTTTGTGGTTCGAGTTTGTTTGGCTTGATTTGCCCCGGCGGCAAAACGGGTTGGATTTCCACCAAGATCGAGGGGATATCCTCCATCGAGGATCCGTCGCTGCGTCGCAGGTAGTCCTTCAGGTCGAACTGTCCAGGTTCCAGGCCGTAGTAGACCAAATCGTATCGGTGCGCCGAGCCGTGGGGAAACACCCCTGCGATCCGCAGCACGATCGGCTGTTGTCGATCCTCCAGCGGCAGTGTTTCCAATTGCGAACCGGGCAGAACCAATTGGTCGATGCGCGCCGACATGCCAACCGTCGCCGTTCGTTGATCTTCCGCTCGGCAGAAACGGTCTGCGGAGCCGAAGAAAGCCAGGCAAATCGCGACAAACAGAATCCCCGTAGCCGAACTCGCAAGAGTTCGGGAGCCGGAAGTCTTGCGACTTCCGC
>CAZUAH010000002.1:0-87084 GCA_964617665.1 uncultured Pirellulaceae bacterium | reverse complement strand
TTCCCGCGGCCCGCGGACAACGCGATAAAGCCATCTCCGAAGCCGAAGGCTACAAGGCGAAAATTAAAATGACGACCGAGGGCAAGATCACCGCATTCCTGGACCAGTTGACCGAATATGAAAAGGCACCGGAAGTCACAAGGACTCGCCTCTATCTGGAGGCCATGGAGGAAGTGCTCGCCGGCGTGGACCAAAAGACGATCGTGGACGATTCGATCAGCGGCGTTCTGCCGTTGTTAAATCTGAATCAAGGCGGTTCGAGAAGCATGACCGGGGAAGGAGGTGCGAGATGAAAGCCAAGACAACCGTGCTCGTACTTGTCGCCCTAGTGATTGCCGCTGTCTTGCTGTACGCCAGCGCTTACGTCGTCGACGAAGGGAAGCAAGTGGTCGTCACCCAATTTGACAACCCTGTCCGATTCGTGACTGAAGCGGGGCTCTACTTCAAGACTCCTTTCATGCAGGAAGTGCACGTTTTGGAGAAGCGGTGGCTGCCCTGGGACGGCGCCGCCGAAAACATGCAGACCCGCGACAAGAAACGGATCTTCATCGACGTCTGGGCGCGCTGGCGGATCACTGACGCCGAGAGTTTCTACGAAGCGGTCCGTACCGAGCGGAAGGGACAACAAATCCTTGACAATTATGTGAACTCGGCAGTAACTAACGTGGTCGCGCAGAATAACTTGATCGATGTGGTGCGCAGTACGAACGAAGAGCTCATCTACGAAAGCGAAGAAATGATGGAGTTGGCACGCAGTGATGACGCTACGCGCGACGTGGTGACCACGGGACGAGCCAAGATGGAGGATGCAATTCTAAAAAGCGTCACCGCAGAGTTGCAGAAAAGCAAATCCGGCATGGAATTGTGGACTGTTCGCGTGAAGCGAGTTAACTACGTCGAATCCGTCAAACAGACAGTGTACGACCGGATGCGGTCCGAGCGTCTGCGGATCGCCAAGTTATTCGAGTCGGAGGCGGAAGAGGAGAAGAACCGTATTGAAGGATTGACTCGCAAGGAGTTGGACGAGATCGAAGGCGAAATGGAGCAGAAATCCGCCGAGATCCGGGGCGAAGCCGACGCGGAAGTGATCCGCTTGACGGCCGAAGCGTACGGCAAATCGCCCGAGTTCTATGCGTTCCTTCGCCGTTTGGAGGTCTTCAAGACGACCATGGGCCGTGACACGCGGCTGATCTTCACCACCGACAGCGACCTGTTCAAGCTGCTGAAGGAGCCCACCGAGTTTCCCGCGTCCGGCGATGTTGCCCCGGTCGACGAGGCTGCAAGCGGTCCGTAGAAAACTCACGTTCGCGTATTCGGAAATCCGGGAGGGCTACGCTCGCTCGCTACGGCTCGGCAGGGGCCTCGCCTCCCGTCTTGGGTCCGTGCATCCCGGGCGCCGCCGTCTCCCTGCCGCATGTCGTCAGAAATGCCAAGGAAGAGTGGCTGGACGGCGCGTCAAAAGGTAAGATCGTGGGATGTTCGTTGTTATAAGCGAATGAGGAGGTCGCGTTATGAACGAACCCTGGTCACCGGCGTCGTGGCGGAGTAAGCCCATCACCCAGCAAGTGGTCTACCCAGACCGCGATGCGCTGGAGCAGACTCTCGACAGTCTGGCCAAACTTCCGCCGTTGGTTACAAGCTGGGAAGTGGAAACGCTGAAACGCCAACTGGCCCAGGCCGCGCGCGGTGAACGCTTTCTTCTGCAGGGGGGCGATTGCGCGGAGAGCTTCCGGGATTGCCGGTCCGAGCCAATCACCAGCAAACTGAAAATCTTGCTGATGATGAGCATTATTCTCGTGTACGGCACAAAGCGACTGGTGACGCGCGTGGGGCGTTTTGCAGGCCAATACGCTAAGCCGCGTTCGTCCGACAAGGAGACCCGCGACGGCGTCACGTTGCCCAGCTACCGGGGCGATTTGGTCAACCGTCCCGAGTTCACGATCGAGGACCGTACGCCCGATCCGACGTTGCTTCTGCGTGGTTACGAGCGAGCCGCGTTGACGCTGAACTTCATTCGCAGTTTGGTTCAAGGTGGTTTCGCCGACTTCCACCATCCTGATCTGTGGGATCTGGACTTCGTCAACCTTGCCGAGCGATCGGTTGACTACCGACGTATCATGGACGCGGTTGGCGAGTCGATTCGGTTCATGGAGACCATCGCCGAGCGAAAACTGAACGAACTGAATCGTGTCGATTTCTTCACCAGCCACGAAGGCCTGCACCTCGATTACGAACAGGCCCAGACCAGAAAGGTGCCGCGCCGCACCGGCTGGTACAATCTGAACACGCATTTGCCCTGGATCGGCGAACGGACTCGTGCCGTGGACGGCGCCCACGTCGAATACGCTCGCGGTATTGCCAATCCAGTCGGCGTGAAGATCGGCCCCACTATGGAACCGGACGAATTGTTGGAATTGATCCAGGTGCTGGATCCCGACAATGAACCCGGGCGGCTGATGCTGATTCACCGTTTTGGGGCAAAGAAGATCGATGCATGCCTGCCGCCGCTGGTCGACGCTGTCTCGCGCTCGGGCCGCACGTTGCTGTGGTGTTGCGACCCGATGCACGGCAACACGATTTCCACGGAATCGGGCATCAAGACGCGGATCTTCGATGACATTCTTAGTGAGCTAGATCAGGCATTCGACATCCACGACGGCTCGAATTCAATCCTTGGCGGCGTCCATTTCGAGCTGACCGGAGAAGACGTCACCGAGTGCATTGGAGGGGCTCGGGGGCTTGCGGAGGCAGATCTCGAACGTGCGTATCACAGCGATGTCGACCCGCGGTTGAACTACGAGCAGGCCCTGGAGATGGCCCTGCTGATCGCACGCCGCACGATCGGCACTGCGGCGAAGTAGCGGGGGCGTGGACGTGTTGTATTTGAATCGACACGTGATACGCTGAAGAATATCGTCCAAAACACCTTGAGATAGGAGAAGATATCATGATCGCCACGAGAAATCTGTTCCCGACCATTCGCCGTGCTGTCGTAGTTGCGACCACTCTGGTGCTTGTCTTTTCGACCGGCGTAGCCTCATCACGTGGGGAAGAAAAGAAACCGACAGCAAAGCCAAAGTCGAAGAAGATGGTCCTGTTTGACGGCAAGACCTTGAAGGGCTGGAAGAAGACCAACTTCGGCGGCGAAGGGGAGGTGAAAGTCGAAAAGAACACGATCTTCATGGAATTCGGTAGCTCGCTGACCGGAATCACCAGCACGCGCAAAGACTTGCCCACGACCAACTACGAACTGAGCTACGAAGCCATGCGGCTGGACGGCTTTGACTTCTTTGCCGCGGCTACATTTCCTGTGGGCAAGTCGCACGTGACGTTTGTTAACGGCGGTTGGGGCGGGAGTGTTACAGGCATTTCCAGCCTGGACGGGTTTGACGCATCGGAGAACGAGACGGGGACCTTTTTCGACTACAAGAACAACAAATGGTACAAGTTCCGCATTCGCATCACGGACGAGAAGATGCAGTGCTTTGTGGACGACAAGAACGTGATTGACGTCGAGTACAAAGACCGCACCGTCGGCACACGGATCGAAGCCGACCTGAGCAAGCCGATGGGTTTTGCGACCTGGGAGACAAAAGGCGCCCTCCGAAAGATCGAAGTCCGGAAGCTGACGCCAGCGGAGATCAAGAAGACCAACGAGTCTGACGAGTAGCCCGGAGGACACCGAGCGACCAGGTCGTATCATCGGAGGTTATCGTGGCAAGAATCGTTTACGGCGTGTCTGGTGAAGGTTCGGGCCATTCGTCGCGGGCTCGCGAGATGGCCACACACCTTGTCGAGCAGGGCCACGATGTCTGGCTGGTCAGCTACGACCGAGGATACCGGAACCTGAAGGATGACTTCAACGTTCTGGAAATCGAGGGCCTCTGCATCGCCGCCGTGGACAACAAAGTCAAGGTCGTGAAAACGTTTACAGAGAACGTGAAACGCCTGTCCGAAGGCCACAAGCGTTTGCAGACACTGCGTCGCAAATTGTTCAAGGAGTCCCTGCCGGACTGCGTGATCACCGACTTCGAACCCATGACCGCGTATCTGGCCAAGCACTACGACGTTCCGCTTGTGACGATCGACAACCAGCACCGCATGCGGTACATGAAGTACGAATGTCCCAAGGGGAAGAAGCTGGACCGCCGTGTGACAAAGTCCATCATCCGCGCAATGGTACCGCGTCCGGATGTATCGCTGGTTACGACGTTTTTCCAGGGCAAAGTCCGCAACGACCGCACATTTTTGTTCCCTCCGATCCTTCGTCGCAAGGTTCTGCAGTTAGAGCCCCAAAAGGGAGATCACATCCTTGTCTACGTAACCAGCGGCTTCGAATCACTTCTGGACGAGTTGAAGGGTTTCGAGCGCGAGAGGTTCCTGGTCTACGGGTACGACCGCAGTGATCAGGAAGGCGTGCTAACCTACCGGCCATTTAGCAAGGACGGTTTCTTGCAGGATCTGGCAGCAGCCAAAGCGGTAATCGCCACGGCAGGCTTCACGCTAATCAGCGAAGCGCTTTGTCTGCGGAAGCCGTATTTGGCACTGCCGATGCGGGGCCAGTTCGAGCAGGAACTGAACGCCTTTCAGTTGCAGAAACTCGGTTACGGCAAATGCGCGCCCAAACCAACGTCCGAGATCATTGGCGACTTTCTCTATCGCTTGCCCGACTTTGAACAGCGTCTGTTGGATTACGTGCCTGGCGACAATGGCGACATCAAGAAGAAGCTCGACGAGTTGCTCGCCGACGATTGTGCATTGGCCCGGCAGTTTCACGAGCAGCGAAACTGAAGTCCCTCCTTGGCATGGTCATCACGGCGAAGCGTGATGACGATTCGGCCAGCCGCAAAGGAACAGTGAAGCGGTAGAAGGATAACTGATGGTGTCGAGGGATTGGGAGGCGAAGCTCCTGCTGAGCCGAATCCCATGCAGCGACGCGCGGCTCGGCAGGAGCCTCGCCCTCCCGAAAGCTGTACAATCTCGCGAGTTGATTTCTCGAACGCCCACAGGTAACAGGCAGGAAGGGCTGAAGCGCATCTGCTGACCACCTCCCTGCGTGAAGTTGCGTCGTCTCACGCTTGTCAGTCTATTCTTCGGCCTGGGGCGGACTTAAAAGTCCGTCCTACAAGACCCAAACGTTAGAGTTTGACAGGCGACAGGTCTTCTAAGCAACGCGCAAGACTCGCGATCAGCGTTAGACTTTTCCAGACCGACACACAGCGTTGCGAATCCTCGAAAGACGATCGCCGTAGAGAGAAATTTGTTGGCCTGTTGCTTTACAGGCGGCTATGTTTGCATGTGCCCCGAGGGGCGATTCATCTCCCATCCCTTCATCTCACACGGGGAGGGCAAAAGTGCACAGACCACCCAACACTTAACGGCGAAAAGCGGCTGGTCACTCGAATCATCGCTCCGCTTTTCGTCGTCGTCTTTCGTCGCTCGAAATGGCCAAAGTGGAAGGCCGTGGTTTCCTGCTCTAACTTAGGAGATCTGTTTCGTTCCGATTCGTTCGTCTCTTGGATTTCGTGTCTCCCTTACTCCACACAAGAGAATACTGCCTCCGCCGGTCGCACACTGCGGACGAGGAAATGATCGACAGCGCCAACTGTGTTTCTGGTTCGATATTGCTTCTTCGTAGACGACGCATCCGGTGGGCCTGAACTGGCCCAGCATAACGCGCGTCCGTGCCCAACCGGGCAACGCTAGACCGTGCCAAAGACGACTTGCCGCTGCCGACGGTCCAATTCTCTTGCCAAATCCAGCTAAGCCCTCGCCGACCCCTCCGCTCGGTGAGGGTTTTTCTTTGGCTCTCGATCAACCGCTGCCCGATGGAACCGCCGGCTGCCGAGCGGTAGACTATCAAGTCGATGTGAATTAGACCTCCAGGTACTGCGACACAAAGGCAGACCGTCATGTTAGAGATGTCTTCGAGAGAACGAACGCTGTGCGCCTTCAGCGGTGGCCAGCCAGACCGGGTTCCAATCTACGACTTCATCTACAGCCGCAAACTGTACAAAGAAGTCATCGGCAAGGTGCCGGAGTACTACAACGGCGAAGATGCCACGCGGTGTGCGGCCAAAATCGGCTACGACTTCGTGGTCATTCCGCTGGGAGGCTTTGGCGGTATTCGCAACCATGCGGAATCCGATGACATTTACCAGGACGAATGGGGAACTACCTACCAGCAAGACGCGGAGGTCTCGTGGCCGGCAGATGCTCCGATCGCATTTCCGCTGAAGGAAAGAAGCGACTGGAAGGACTACCGCATTCCCGACCCATCGCCACCTGCCAGATTGTCGGAAATCAAGGCGGCGTTGAAAGTCGGCAAAGAAACCGGGACCGCAGTATTCGGCTGTGTAAGAGGCCCGTTCACGGCTGCCTGGCTTCTCCTGGGCATCGACACCTTCAGTATGCTCTTGTATGACGATCCGGATTTTCTTGACGAAGTACTGACGGCATGCACCGATTTCTACATCGAAGGCGGCCGGCATATGATCGAGGCCGGTGTGGACGGGATCACATTTGCAGACGACTACGGAAGCACAAGCGCACCGTTCATGTCTCCGGCGCTTTTCCAGAAGCATGTCATTCCACAACTGAGCCGGATGGTCGGGAGTTTCCGGCAGATGGGTGTCCCCGTAATGATGCATAGCGATGGGAACATCAGGCCACTGCTTGATTCAATCGTGGCCGAAAACGAGATCAACGCGTATCATCCCATCGAGCGCGGGGCAGGTATGGACCTGAAAGAAGTCAAGCAGAGCTTTGGACACAAGATCTGCCTAATCGGCAATGTGGACAACAAAACGACACTGGTCACTGGCAGCGTAGAAGATGTCAGGTCCGAGGCCATCGAATGCATCAAGGCGGCAGCGCCCGGCGGAGGTTACATCCTGGCGTCCGATCACAGTCTGAAAGACGACATGCCCAACGAGAACATCTTCGCCTTGTACGAAACCGGGAGAGAATACGGCAAGTACCCGATCTCGGTCGAGTAGTTCGGAAGGACAGACGCGATAACGAAGATGGAGCACGCTGGAAACGTGCCCCACGGCTTATTCGTCAGTGCCATCTGGGAAGCTGGCTATCAGGCATCAGCCAATCGTGCCAGCGGGCAGTTTTGTTGTTCGGTTGCATGGGCGGCGTAAGCGAAACCGTCCACCATCATCACTCCGCACGGGGTGCCCCACGGCGTCCAACCTTTCTGCCACTGGACGGTCGGGGTGGCGGGCTGGTTCTCGGCCAGAGTAGTCTGGGAAGTCATGTTGCGGGATCGGTTTGCCCGTGAATGGACAGCCGTTTTGCGTGTTAGTGTCTTCATCGTGCTACCCTTTCGCATCATCGTTTGGTAACTCATCGGTGCTCTCATCCTTCTCTACCCAGTTAATTGCCAAATGTTGCGCGATACCGTCAAAATGTCCTTCCAGTTTTTCACAAATGCACGCCCGTGCAGACGCTTCGCGGCTAGACAATCTAGCCCCTCGGCACGCAATAGGATGGGATGCACGAATGGGGCAATTGGCCGCGTTATCAGGATTGAGCCGCGTACCCCTCTGGAATGCCAGTTGAATCGACCTCAAATGCTGGTTGTTTGTCGACACACCGAATATGGGCTGTTATCATCCATTTGGTGCATTCGACAGGCCAGCGAGGCTCGCAGCGTGAACAAGGAACGTCCTGAACAAGACGACACCGGTTCGCAGCCGTCAGTCGGAACGCGACTGGAGCAGGTTTGCGACGCGTTTGAATCTCGGTGGCGGAGCGCCCTGGACGGCGAGAGCGATCGGCCCGAGATCGAACGTTTCCTGGAAGGCGTTTCCGCGAATGAGCGTTGGGCGTTCCTCCGCGAGCTGATTCTGACCGACCAACAGTATCGCGAGTTGGCCGGCGAGGTCGTGGACCCAAGCGAGTACGCACAGCGCTTCCCAGAGTTCTCTGAGTTCATGCCTACGCTGCTCCGCACCATGCCCTTCGTCGAACGGATTCGCGATTATCGGCTTCTCGATGTTATCGGCCGGGGCGGCATGGGGGTGGTGTACAAGGCCCGTCACATGCGGCTCGGGAAAACGCGGGCCCTGAAGGTCTTGGCAAGCCACCTGCTGGACAACCAAGAAGCACTCGAGCGATTCCGACTGGAAGTAGAAAACAGCGGCCGGCTAGACCATCCCAACATCGTCCAGGCCTTGGATGCCGGCGAGGAACGCGACGTTCACTTCTTGGTGATGGAGTTTGTCGAGGGCTGGGACCTGACGCGACTTGTCGAATCGGGCCAACCTCTGCCTGTCGAGGCTGCGTGCGAATTGATTCGACAAGCGTCCGTCGGCTTACAACATGCCCACGAGAATTTCCTTGTGCATCGCGACATCAAGCCGTCGAATCTGATGCTCAGTCAGAACGGATCGTTGAAGATCCTCGACTTGGGGTTGGCTCGCTTCATCGCCGAGCAGCAGCCGGAGACCCGGCTGACCATGAGTTCGGCGCCGATGGGTACCTGCGACTATATGGCTCCGGAGCAATGGTCCGATGCAAGCTCGGTGGACATCCGGGCGGACATCTACAGCCTTGGGTGTACTTTGTACTACCTGCTGACCGGCCGGGCACCTTTCAGCGGCGAAAACCACAAGAGCTTGGTTCAGAAGCAACAGGCCCATCTACGTGCTCCAGTGCCGTCGGTCTTGGAGATACGGACCGATGTGCCCGGCGATTTGCAGGATGTGATCGAGCGAATGATGGCCAAAAAGCCGGATGATCGGTATTGGGAACCGGCCGAAGTGGTCGAAGATATCGAGGAGTTTTCCCAGCCTAACTCGGTCCAATCGTTGGTGTCCTCGCTGGCAGAGCCAGACGCCCATCGCGACGTTCCAACGGATCCGAGACTATCTCCTTCGCTGAACGACACGAAGAAGTCATCGCGGCGGCGGCGCAAACGCCGTCGTGTTTGGGCTAAGCCCTGGTATCGCCACCCGGCGTGGATCGCTGCGTTTGGTTTGCTGATTGCATTTGCTTTAACATTGCTCTATGTGCTGCGCCCGACGCGTGCACCTGAGAGTCTGGTTCGCGACGTGACCACGCTGCCCGGACTGAACGGCCAATGGTGGTTCGACGAAATGCCATGGTACACGCCTTTCGCGCGAGCCGCCTTGGCGCGTGCTTTGCGCACGGAAGACGCTGAGGCCGTGTTGGGTGAAGACCCGGAAGGCTATCTCGATTCGAATGTGGTTCAAGTCCAATCGTGGCTTGGGAAGGCAGTCGATCGCTGCAGAGATTCGCTATCCGAGCGACAAATCGAGCTATTGGACGAGTTAATAGTCGTGTCGAGCGAACGGCTGGAGGATGATGAACTGAAAGATCGCCTCCAGCAGAGCTACGATACCTTTGTCCAAGGCGACCGTACCTGGACGGGCGACGATCTGTACACGCGCGCCGTGCT
This sequence comes from uncultured Pirellulaceae bacterium, assembly GCA_964617665.1. Lineage (GTDB taxonomy): Bacteria > Planctomycetota > Planctomycetia > Pirellulales > Pirellulaceae > JADHUC01. The sequence continues at coordinate 77,654 of CAZUAH010000002.1, read as the reverse complement.
GGAGCATAAGCTTGCCGCGCTGAGCAATGATGTCGTCATGGCCGAACAAGCGATTGCATCTTATGACGCTGCGCTGGCGGAGTACGGCAAGGCGAAGGCCGCGGAGTCGGCCATTGCCCTTCTCTGTCAGGCAGATTCTGCCCGCTTGTGTTCGTCGGTCTTGTCCGATTACGACGACGCGTTCACTCGATTCCGCGCAGCCCTGACACCGGATGCCCCTGTTCTGTTCGAAGTCGAAACTCGTGCCGCGTACGGCCAGGCTTCAAGAAGGGCCGGCGATTACAGGGACGAGGAATTCGAGCGTGCCAAAACGCGAGCACAAGAATCCAATAAGATCGGTGAAGGCCACCCTCTGTTGGCTCATGTCTCCGAGCGTTACGCGTGGAGCTTGATGGACCGATGGAACGTAGGAAAGGCGCAACGCGAGTTTGAAACCGCGAAGAGCATTCGCCATCTCAACTGGAACGACAAAGGAAACCCGTTTGCGTCGATTTACGTATTCCATAATTCGCACGGCTTGGCCATGGCTCAGCGATATCTCGGCAACGTGGAAAGCGCAGAAGCCCAGTACGCCGAGCTGATCGTGAAGATCGAAGCCGAACTAGACAAAGGGAAGAAGCAGGAGAGTCCACCGCCAGGTCATCAGCGATATCTGCGGGACCTCCGCGAACGTCTGACCAACTCGAAGGAGCGACTGGCCGATTGCACCTTGTACCACGAAGCGGCACTGGGCCCAGAGTTGGAGCGTTTCGAACGAGCCAGCATCTTGTACCAGGAGGCTACAACTGACGCAGATGATCTTGCTGCGATGGTAGTCCACTCCTTCAAGAGGTGCATTGTCCTAGCGTTGATGGGCGATGTGAAAACCGCGCGAGAGGAATTTGAGCAAACTCGCCAACAAAGCATCATTGGCGAAAGATCGACGCGTGTCGACGTTGTGCGATCGCTGGCCGAAAGCATCATAGGGTACAAGGAGGCAGCGGATCCGAGCACTGCTCATGCGAGTTTGCGTCAGTTCCTTGTCCAACAGTGTGATCTCAACCCGTATGAGCAACTTCGTCGAGAAACGCTCGAACTGCAACTGCTTTGCGCAGAATTGCTGCTTCGTTCGGAATTGTCATCTCCGGAAGACCAAGCGAACGTGTCGGAGGATCGCGAACGCTTGGAAACGTTGCTCGACAAATTCACAGGGCATCTCAACCAGCACTCGGCCATCGACGTCATGCTTCCATTCCTGCGTAGATCCTACGATCTAGCCATTCTAGCATTGGGAAAAGCCGAACCGATTGATGCAGACCGCGCAGCACGATTGATCCTGGTCGCCCGAGGCCCGGCGCACGGCGGCAGTACGGAGAATGTGCGAGTTCTTTTTCATCTGCACGAAGACGACGGTCTTGTCGTCCTGTCGCGGCCTGACGGCACGAACGCAGCCTTCCGTCTGGACGGCATTGGACGGCGACAAGTCAAACAGAACGGTCGTGGCAAGCCGGAGGCACAGGACTTGAGTCTGCCCGAGCCTTTGGTCGAGATTATCCTGCAACACCAAAGTGCCGGCGAGGGAATTGCATGCCTCTGGTCCGATGCACAGTGTTGGTCCGACACACAAAAGCACCTGGCTCTAACGGTCGAGGATTTCCCGTTTGTCGAGATTTTCGACGTAGAAACGGTACGGTAACACGCTGGCGGCCCGTTCGAGCGTACGGCGTATTGCCCTGCTAAGCGAAACATCTGACAATGTTGTTTGAATCCCATCGCCGGGCTGGGTGATCTTGACCTCTAGCCCACCACTTCTGAAATCTGTCTGACGGCGCATGCCAGGAGGCCACCAGAACGATGAAGCTTTCGGAAGAAGACAGGCTGGCCGAGGCGATCGAAACGTTCAACACGCACGAAGGTAGTGATGCCGGAGCGCAAGTGGCCAGCAGCCTGTGCGCAGGATTGGGCCTGTTGTGCGACCTGTTCTACGGTCGAATGCACTTCGATGTTGAGGAAAAAGTGGGCAAGGATTCAATGCTCATGCCAGTATCCGAAGTCAAGACCCAGAAAGCGACCAAGGCGGAAATCGAAGTGTTCCAAGTGGTCGAGTCGGCAGCCGCCGCAGCCGAGTACGGCTACACAAATTCGGCCGACGATTGGTATCTCCAGTGGCTCGGTCGACTGAGGCTCGGCGAATCGTTATCCGAACCAAAGATCTCTTCACGAATCGATGATTACCAATCCAAGACATCCGACGACCGCCGTCTTGCACTTACCGATGTATTGCTTCGAGTCTTGCCCGAATCACGGCGAGCGCCGCTCGTGCTATATCGTTTGGTACCCCTGGCGGTACACACAGCCACTGCTCTGGCTTTTAGCGATCACGACCGGGCCTCGGAGTTGCGTGGCCGTCAGATAGCCTTCTTGCCAGCGATCGCCGATTGCCACGAGTGCCGCGGAGCGGTTATGGATAACGAAGAGATATGCGACGTGTGCGGCAATCCGCTGTGGCGATTCGAGTGGTTGAACGTTACGGATTGAGTCCCATCTTGGCCCACTTCTCGCGGATGCGTTCCAGTTTCCGTTCCACGGTTCTGCGCACGCAAGATTGCCGCTTGGCAATCTCATCGTTATTCCACCCTTCCAGCTTCAGTTGCGCGATTTGGCGAAGTTTCTCGTCATCAAGGCACCTGAGGTATTCTTGCGTGTTCTCCACCAGCATGTTGGCCAGTTCGGGCGTCGGTTCGTTTCCCAAGATCGCAGCCATGCCGGTTTGCAGATCACCATCCGAATCGTACCGCAGAAACACCGACTCGCCACGGACCTTGCCGCCGCCACGTTTCTCCGTCATCGCCCGTCGTTGCTGAGCGTAAATCTTGCGGGCTGTTATCGTCACCAACAGCTTCCAGAGATCGTCTCGCCCCTCCACTCGCTCGAACCGCCCTGCCTCCATGCCGCGACAGAAGCTGAACATGGCGCTCAGCGCTACGTCCTCTTCGTCAAAAGTGCGCAGCGGCGCGTCACGAAGCTTGCGTCGAGCGTACTGCATCAGTTGGACGAAGTACTTTTCCCACAGCGCCTGTGCGGCGTCATCGTCGCCCACGGCCAAACCGGAAATCCATCGTGTGACATCGTCTGAAGCCGGCATTCATCTCTCTCGCGAAATCACGGTACAGAATGTCCTGTGTAGGCTATCAGACCGTCCGTGTTTTGTCGACTTCCGTTCGTCTCGAGAGTTGGTATCGTATGATGGTTATCGTTGAACCATCTTTGGGCGACCAAGAAAGGCCATCATGAGCGACTCTCCTTTGACCATCGTAGTCGTCGGCGGCGTGGCTGGCGGTGCCTCGGCAGCCACGCGCGCTCGACGCATGAACGAACAAGCACGGATTATCCTCTTCGAGAAGGACGAATATGTCTCGTTTGCCAACTGCGGGTTGCCGTACCACATCGGCGGCGAGATCGCCAAACGCGATTCGCTGCTCGTCGCTACGCCGGAGCTTCTGACTCAACGCTTTCGCTTGGATGTGCGGATTAGACACGAGGTCCAGCAGATCGACCGCGATGCCAAGACGGTGACCGTTCTGAACCATGTCACTGGCGAGACCTGCAACCACTGCTACGACAAACTGATCCTGGCACCCGGCGCTTCGCCTGTGGTTCCAAGCATCGAAGGCGTCGACGCAAACAACGTGTTCACGCTGCGCAACGTCGCCGACATGGACCGGATCAACGAAGCGGTGGCAGCGAGCAGATCGAAACGAGCGGTTGTGGTCGGTGCGGGCTTCATTGGATTGGAAATGGTCGAACAGTTGGCTCGTCGCGGATTGCAGACGTCATTGGTCGAACTCGAACCGCAAGTGCTACCTCTCCTCGACCCCGAGATGGCTAAACCGCTGGAGCAAGAACTTGGGCGAAACGGCATTACGCTGTATTTGGACGATGGCATCCAGCGCGTCTTGACGGACGATCAGGGTAAAGCGACCGGCATCCAGCTAGGAAGCGGCGGCGAGATCGAAGCTGACTTGGTAATTCTGGGAATCGGCGTCCGACCAAATGTCGAATTGGCGCAACAAGCCGGCCTGGATATCGGGCCGAGCGGCGGTATCGCCACCAGCCAGTACATGCAAACCAGCGATCCGGACATCTACGCCGTGGGCGATGCGGCCGAATACACATTTGGCCCTACCGGCCAGTCACTGCGGATCGCTTTGGCCGGGCCAGCCAACCGTGCTGGGCGTCTTGCGGGCGAGCACGCGGCCAGGGGCGCGTGTTCGCCGATGGCCAATGTGTTCGGCACTTCCGTCGTGCGAGTGTTCGAGCAATGTGCTGCGATGAGCGGCTTGACGGCCAAGTTGGCCGAACGATTGAACGTTGATACGCGCAGCGCGACCATCGTGGCCGATCACCATGCCGGGTACTACCCAAAGGCCGCTCCCATCACTCTGAAACTCACGTTCGATCCCAAAACCGGCAAGGTGCTCGGCTGCCAGGCGGTAGGGCGCGAAGGTGTCGACAAACGAGTTGATGTAATCGCCACCGTGATGGCGATGAACGGTACGGTGCGCGATTTGGCCGGACTAGACCTGGCCTACGCCCCACCGTTCGGATCGGCCAAGGACCCAATCCACATGGCCGCGTTCGCAGCATGCAACCAGTTGGACGGCGTCGAGCAGTTCCTGGACGCTGATGCAGACCTTAGCGGCAAACAAGTCGTCGACGTACGCACACCGCGCGAAGTGCAGAAGAAGCCCCTTGCTGGAGCGGATCATGCCGTCAATATCCCGGTTGACAATCTGCGTGATCGAATGGACGAACTCGACCAATCCGCCGAAACCGTGGTGTCGTGCGGAATCGGCCTTCGTGCCCACGTGGCACTGCGGATCTTGAAGCAAAACGGCTTCTCAGACGTGAAGAACCTGTCCGGCGGAATGATCGTACGCAATCGTGCCGTGAAGGACGACTAGCCTGGATATTTCACGCGTTTGTAGCCACGTTCGCCAGAACGTGGGATGTGGCCAGAGGTTGCGCCCACGTTCTGGCGAACGTGGCTACGACAGTGTGTCACGCAATCCCCGGGGACCGTGAGATATTTGGACTAGCGACCAAGAGCGTTGCACACAGGATGATTGCAGTCGATTCGCTGCCGCCCTGAATTCGTTGGGATCCCTCCTTGTTGCCCAGCAAATTCGGGGCGGCAACGAACGAAGTACTTGTGGCGTATCATCCGCTTTCTTAGGGTGAGTTGTCACCTGCGGCGTCTTCTTCAGGCCACGCAACTTCGAGCTTTCCAACAGGGACTGCGACTTTGCGAGTGCCCGTTCCGTCGGCGCCAATCACCGTCAGCTCAATCGTCTGGCCGGGCTTCTTCGCTCGAATCAGGCGAACGAAGTCATCTCGCAGCCGGGCCTTTTGGCCGTCAACGGCTACGATGACCTCGCCCTTCTTGATGCCCGCTCGGGCGGCTGGACCGTCCGCCTGCAGCGACTGAACAACCATTCCTTCCGTGGCTGGCGGGAAACGACGCAGTTGGTCGGCATTGAGCACCCACATTTCGTCGACGAAGACTCCGATCGCGGAAGTAGACGCATTTCGTTTGGTTTCCAGCAAATCCCGCACAGCTTGGACCGGCGAGACGTTTGCCACGCCACCGGGCACCGACTTGTGGGTAAGGGAACCCGATTGAACGCCAATCAATTTGCCTTCACGGTTGATCCACGGGCCGCCCGACGTGCCTTCTTGTACGAGCGCCGCGATTTGCGTTACTTCAACGAAATGATGCTGGTGCTCAAACGTCAGTCCGTCACGAGCTACCGTGCCCGCCTGAAGTAGCCCATGCCGAAACACGGACGCGCTGTACAGAAATACACCCGCTCCCGGCGGCGGCACTTCGCCAGCAAGCTTCAAGACAGCGTATCCGCCCTCGCGCGGCTCGACTCGCAACAAAATCAAATCGTGGCCCAAGTCCACGGCCACAACGGTCGCCTTGAGCCTGCCGCCATCGGATGTAAGGACTTCTATCGCGCGACCAGGGCGACCAGGAATGTGGGCGGCGGTGAGGACCAAACCGTCGGTCGAAACCAAGCAACCCGAGCCGCCGTGGTGTCCGTCGACCAGTATCTCGACGGCTGCCCGTTTCGCTTGTTCGTAGATCTGTGCCGACGACAATGCGGAATCCGCCGCAACGGCTAAGCCAGACAGTGAAATCCACGCTATGCAAATAATGAGAAACAGTTCCAAAACCGTAGCCGCACTCGCCAGAGTGCGGTCGGATGCCAGGCATACCCGCGTTCTGGCGAACGCGGCTACGACCGATTTGGATTCTGAAATACCCTCTGCTTTGGTCAATTCTGGACTGTGCACTGAGTTTCTCCATGCTGCAGGTACATTGGGTGCCAATCACTCAAAAATAGCACATCGGATTGTCTTCGACAAAGTCCTCCTTGCCGGTCATGGCCAAATGCAACCTCAGCAATGACAACGCTAGTTCGGCGCTCCCCCCGCGGTTGCTGTACATCCGCCACGTATTCACACGATTGTCACTGTATCGTTCCAACAGCGGCGGACCACAAACGCACCACCCATCGACCAGGTAATGTCTTGCCGCAAAACGGCCGAATGTGATCGCATGGTTCAAGTATTGTCGATCATCAGTGGCTTGGTACATGTTCAGAAAGCTGGTGACGGCCTGGGCCATCAAGCCGGCTGGCAGCTCTTTGCGTAGCCCGTCCGGATCGGCAAATTGATCAATGCAGTAGAGGGGCAGGAGTCTGTCAAATGCGTTCTTCAGGTCCCTGTCACCGCTCATCTTGTACGCGAAGGCCAATGCGATCGGCGCTCTAATCCCCAGCACGCGATTCGCCCACGGGTACCGTTCATCTTGCTGAGAGACAAATGTCCAGCCGTCTGTGATCTTGGGAAACAAGGGCTTGCCCGTCTTCAGATCAAACGTGGCGAGGAAGCTGCCGTCCGGGCCGATCTCCATGCGTTCGGTAAACGCTCGGATGTAGGCAACGGCCTGCCCACGGAACTTGCAGCTTTTGTCCTCGCCAACCAGGTCGGCGGCGCGAAGCAGATTCGGAGCAAACCAAGCCAATTGTCCCATATACTCTGTACGCGAAGCACGTTGGCGTGCTCTTCCGTTTCGCGTGCTCTCCGGGTATGCCGGGTCGGCAGGATGGGCCGCCAGTAGACCTGTGTCGTGATCGCGGATCGACCGGAAGTAGTCGGCCATCGTTTCGGCCCATTTCAAGTAGCGCTCGTCGCTGGTCTGCTTGTATAGAAAACACCAGGCAACGATCCAAGCGCCGCCCGACGAATTCATGCTGTGTGGGATCTCGCCGCCGGACGGGTGATGACGGCTGAAGGCCCATGACCGAGATTCGTCGTAGATGTGCAATTTCAGCGATTCGATCTGGCGGGTCACGGCGCGGGGGTTGGTCTTGTAGTACAGATCCCACGGGGGATAGATGACTTTGAATTCGTGATAGCCGTTGTGCGTCTCGTCCCCAACCACGTCATAGCCGCGATGGTCGCCCCAAGGAAAGAAACCGGTCGCGGGATCGGGCAACTCGTCAAAACAGTATCCGAGATACTCGTGGGCAGCAGTGGAGTACTTCTTTTCACCAGTGAGTCGCGACAAGGCGTCCAAGAGCCGTATAAGTCCGCTGTCGAACTCCAGGTTGCTTGTCGTCGGGCCGGCACCACCGCGACCCCCATGACCGTACAGTTGAGTCGTAGCGGGTGGAATCTGTTTCGTGTCGATGTCTAATTGAGAGACGAACAGCGGCGTATGCTTCGAGCCGTAGTGGTCTCGGCCATGCTCGATCAAGTTGTCGGCGAACTGGCGTATCTGCGGCAACACATCATCTAACGCGTCATCGGAATAGCCCTCGTTCACACCAGCGATACCGACCCATACAGCCGCGATCACAATTGCCCTTTGCAGGTATCGACGCCCGGTTTCTGACGTGTCTGGATGTAAATCAAGGCGTTTCCTCGTTCGTGCAAGTGGGCCGGACAATGTCTTGTGTCCACGTTTCATTGGTTTGCTCCCATGCGATCACTCGTGTACGGTGATAATCTGAGGTGTATCCAGGCTGGACTCCATAACTCTTGGCGTTGGCGTGGAACCTGGACAAGAAGCACGATACTCGATACGCAGTTGACTCTCAACGATGCGCATCCTCGGTCTTGCGAACCAATGCAGGAACGAAAGGTAGCTGCGGATCGCACGAGCAGGAGTAACCCATGAAACGACGGGATTTTGTCAAAGCTTTGGGAACGCCGCTGCTGTTGTCGTCAGGTGTTGGGAGCGGAAATACGCTCGCCGATGATGAGCGGCGAGATGGTCCGACCGAACGATCAGCGCGAACGAAATCAAAGGCTTGGTTGTTTTGGGACTGGTGGCACGTCGAACACCAAGACAATGTCGAGCTTTGCCAGGGGCAGGCCCAGTGGCAGCCGGAGGGGACCTACGAAGATCCGACGTTCGATTACCTCGGCTGCTGGCCGACCGTATGGCACGACGAGCCATCGGGCCAGTGGCGGATGCTTTATTGCAGTACGGGCTTCCCGTTGACTTTGATGGGTGCCGAGAGCGAAGACGGCGTTCACTGGCGCCCCATGAATCGTCCAGACGTCAAACCTCCTGGCGAGAAATACGCGTCGAATCATCTCTTCACGGTCCAGCGGGCAAATGGAGGCCCGGTGTACTTGGATCCAATCGCTGCTGACGGACGGCGGTACAAGCTGTATTGCATCCAGCGTGGCGGATCGGCCGTCGAGCGGGCCCGGCTTGATCCGGATAGCTTTTTCCACGAGATCGTAACGGGCGAAGGGGTGAAGCCGTACATTGCCGACCAAGTGATGGTCACCTCGACGGACGGTCTGCACTGGGAAATCAACAAAGACGCACGTTGGGGACAGCCGCCCTGGCATCCCGACCCACCAATCAACTGCTACTACAACCGAGAACGCGAGCAGCACGTCATGATCACTCGACCCGGTTGGGGCGACCGGCGGATTGCCATGCAAACGAGCCCGGACGCTCAACAATGGCCCGGGCCGGAACTGATCATGCAGCCGGACCCGACTGATCCACCGCAAGTGCAAATGTACGGAATGCCCGTGATACCATACGAGGGACAGTTCGTCGGTTTCTTGTGGATGGCCCACTTCTCCAACTCGCAGCCTCTGAACCGATTCAACCAGCTTTGGGGACCGATCGCCTGCCAGTTGACATACAGCTTCGATGGAATCCACTTCCAACGTGGCCTGCGCGAACCGTTTGTCGCACTGAACGAACTCGGCGAACCGGCCAGCGGGGTCGTGTATCCCACATGCTTGATCGAACACGAAGGCATGTTGCGCATTTACTCAGCCGCCACGCGCGATTTGCACCATCAATACGCCAGGACACAATTCGTGCGCAAGGGCAAGCACCCGCCGGCTTCCGTAGTGCTGCATACGCTGCGCAAGGACGGTTTCACGTACCTTGCGTCGCGTGGTAACTGGGCCACCCTGACGACAAAGCCGCTATCGTTGTTCGACCCTTCGCTGCAGTTGAACGCCGCCGCGCCCTACGGCGAGATCCGTTTCCAAGCAACGGACCTCAACTGCCGTCCAATCCCCGGCTTCACATTCCAAGACTGCGAAACGATGCGCGAGGAGGATTCCTGGGCCAGGCCCATTCGCTGGCGTGATAAGAACAACGATGATTTGGTCGACAAGGTTGTGCGGCTGCAAATGACGTTCCGCAACGCGCGGATCCATGCTCTCCGCGGATCGTTTCACTGGCTGGACGCTTTGGATGTTGCCATGTGCCAGGACGGCAAAGTGATCGATACTTCGTTGTTTGATCACTGATGGAGGCGACCGGACTAGTTCTCCGAATGGCTCAGCCGAAGGTCGATTTCGCCCAAGAGGCGAAGATCGTCGAGGGCTCGGGAGAGTTGCGGCAGGCTCTCTTGCGGGGCGGTGTCAGCAGATTTCAAATAGGTGACGTCACCATCGGCAGTCACCTCGCCGATGGCCTGATTACCCGCCAGTCTTACCTTCAGGCTCTTGTCGCCCTTCACATCAAGCTTTGTTCGGTAGAACAGGCTGGCCAGGACGAACAAGTCCGTGGATGCGGTTCCCGTATGCGAAATCCGGACATCAGGCGGCTCGACGTAGAATTGGTTGTGGCCGAAGAAGATCTGACCACTGTAATTGCGCACGGTCATCGCCGTGCCTTCCGTCGGCTTGTCCTTAGGCACGTTGAATTGGAGTTTCCCGCCCTGCAACGTAATGCGTCCCGGAGCCTGGCTCGGCGAGCCTTCGAATACGAAGCCATTGTCCGCCTGTTCGATATAGAAGTCGCTCATGACGACACTATGATTGTCCCGCACGTACAAGCCGTGGCGTGTGATTGTCGACAGACGAGTGAGAAAGCCGAGGAATCCGTCCCGCCGACGATCCTTCCCTTCGACGATGACCGAGCCTTCAAAGGAAGTCCGTGCGAGGATCGTCGCCGCAGCGGAGTCCATCACTCGGATATTACCCTGGACGCCGGAGATCACCACCGTCTCGCTCGGCCCCAGACCGTTCAAGTGCAGTCCTTTGCGAAACGGTTGCTTCTGGTACATCCCGTAGACGAACACGCCGTCGTAAGTCATGTCGGAAGGCCGGCCCGCGCCTGTCTGCAGTACGTCGATGCCGTTGTTCATTTGGCCGCTGTCGTGGTTTCCAATGGCGATGTGCTGCAGCGTCACGTGATCCGGTTGGCGGATTGCGACCACGGTTCCGCCATCTTCGCCTCCCCAAACCATTTGCGTGCGAAAGCCGCTGCCGCCCACATAGTAGTCCTTGCCCGTGATGGTCAACGTCTTGGTGATCTTGTAGGACCCGGCCGGAAGATAGGCAATCGCCCCTCGGCCATGAGCCCGCGCGGCGTTGATCGCGCTCTGCACAGCGGCCGTGTCGTCGGCCCTTCGATCGCCTTTCGCCCCAAAGTCGCGCCGGGCGTCGAAGACTTTGCCAGGAATGCGGGCCGTCTCGCGGAAGAACCGTTGGTCGGCGGAAGTAAGACAGCCTTCTCGTTCACCCGGCGGTACGACGTACACAAACTGCTGGTTTTCTCCGGCAACTAGCTTCTCGCAACCTTCCGCAACGTTTTCGGACACGATCAAACGCTGGGCGGCATTCAACGCTCGAATCGGCGCGTCGACGTTCGGCGGATTCGAGAACGAGCAATCGAACAGGATCACCGGCGCGCCGTTCAGCCGCATTGTGCCGTCGGGACTTTTCCAACCGTCGATGCGGCAGTCCTGAATTGTTATCGGCGAAACGGAGTTTGCGAAATCGAGGAATTGCCGCGATCCGGTCGACGTGCAGCGGCGTATCGAACAGCCGTGTTCGGGCTGAGCCAGAATGTCGACGGTTCGGCTGTCCTGAAAATGGCAGTTACGGGCGTAGAAGTTGCCGTGCCGGCACTCGATTCCCAAACCGCACTGCCGGAACTCGCAACCGTCGAACGTCCAGTTGTAGTCATTGAAACTGATGAAAGCCGCACCCCGCCCACAATTCTCGAACAGGCAGTTGTCGAACGTCGTTTCCGCGAGCGCATAACGGTCGCCCTTGGCGGCCAGCAGACCGGCGTCGGTGAAGTTACGAAAAGCCAGGTGCTGGTGCAGCACTTCCGTCTCGAAACGATTCATCGAATGATGGTAGAAGCCGATGGCCGCCTTGCCCTTCCCGTCGAAGTTGATCCCAACGTAGCGCGACGTAGACACACCGTCGTCGTGCAAGAGCCTGCCGCCCTTCGGTCCATCCCAGACGAGTGTCGTATCGCGCCCGTGCCCGATGACCAGCACACCAGTAACCGGTCCCGTCAGCGTGACGGTCTTCGTCACGCGGTACGTTCCCTTCGGCAGGTAGATGGACGAGCCGCTGGTCATCTGGTCGAATGCTTTCTGTAACGCCGAGGAATCATCAGTCTTGCCGTCTCCCTTCGCGCCGTAATCCCGCACATTTAGCCAATCGGACCGTGGTTCCCAATCGAGCCGCGGCAGTTCCAGAGCGTCGAGCCTCGCTGGATACAACAACATCAAAGCAAAGCACAAGACCGCGCTGATCAAACCGATGGTTCGTTTCATGTCGTACTCCCTTTCTGAACGGTGTGAGTTATCGGCATCTGAGTGTTGGGATCCCGGCTCTTGGCCAGAGAAACGCACTCAGCGGTCCTTCATGTTTCGCGCTGCAAACGGACCATCTACGAATCAGCACTCAGCGTCGTCGAATTCTTCCTGGCCGCAATCGAACGCCTCATGAAAGAATGCCTCCATGTCATCGTGATCCAGGTCCGCAATGTTGTCGTCAATGTATCCATCCAGCAAACCACTCTGGATGAGTCTATTCAGCAGCGGGCGGTCGTTACGTGCCAGAAACTTGAAACGCCGCCGCTTGTGCGGCTTGACTCGGGCCACGGCCAAGACCAGAGAGGCCAGATCGGCGATGCCGGTCACGGCGGATGTCATTAAGCTCTCAAGTCGTCTTATGTTCTTGGCGGAGATGTTCGATTGCTCCAAGAAACCCGTGATTTCCAGTTCGAGCTCGATACGCTCGACTTCCGCTTTCGGCCGTTTCCGGCACTTCTTGCAGACATGACTTCTGCGTCCCTTGCCGCCAAAGTGCTCGTTGGGGCGGTCTCGTCCGCAGATTTTGCAGTGGCGTCCCACGTCGTTTGGTCCTCTGTACACACATGCAACTACGCCGCGCGCTCCAGCGTCGTCTCCCGGTGGTATCTGGCCACCGCTGCAAACCGTGCTCTCCCAAGAGACGGTGACTTGTCGAGAATTACGTTTCAACATGTCAGAATAGACGACTTCAGATCACTGGGCAACGACCGCTGCGGGATGCGGAATACGAGATGCGGGATAAGTGGGAACTGAGCGGTGTTGCTAACGGCGGTTCTCGTCTGCCAACACTGCTTGGACATCAGAATCACTGGCTGGCAGCGAATCTGGAATCCTGTATCGCGAATCTCGTATCTCGAATCCCGCCTCCCGTACCTCGCCCCACGGAAACTCTTGCATCAATTCGGCAGAACACTGCATAATTGGGGTGGTCTTGTGCAATTCCAGGGCATTGCCAGGACAATTCTGTTCCGAGGAAATATGTTGCAATGTCCAGGATAATCTGCACGTTGGTCGCGGCTCTTCTCGTCTTCTCACCAATTGCCACAGGGGCTGAGGCCACCAAACCCAAACTGGGCCAGGGGTCTGGGGTACTGGCTGTCAGCGAAGACGGTGCTGCGTCCGGTTTATGGCGGATTCTGAGCCCTGGCGACACACTGCCGCAGGATTGCCTGCTTAGAACGGCTGCGGATGGGCCTTGCCTGATTCGACTGCCCGAGGGAACATTGCACCTGGGCACGGCCTCGCAGGCACGATGGGATGCGCCGGGCCAGCAGGTAGCGATCGACTGGGGACAAGCGTTGCTGTCAACGGGGGACCAGTCTGGCTGGTCGCTGGCGGTCGATACGTTGTTGGCTACACCAGCCGCGAACTCAGTGCTGGAAGCGACCGTCGATAGCTCGTCTATGACCGCCCTAACACTGGTAGAAGGATCGGCCCACGTTTCGCGTGCAGATGGTGACCTCCGTGAGTTCACCACACCAGCCACCATTACCTGGGACGTCCAGCGGAAGACCTTGTCATCCCAACCGCTGGTCCAAGCGGATCGTGATCGCATCGCGGCTTGGAAAACCGTGTGTCGGCGGTCCCAGGGGCTGGGGCAACTGATGATCCAGGATACGCAGAGCAATTCGCCCGTGCGTTTGAACGTTGCCCGATATCATGTGAATGTGGTGATTCAGCCGCCGGTTGCGCTAGTGCAAATCGACCAGTCGTTCTACAACCCGTTCAGCAGCCAGCAAGAGGGGCAATTCATCTTCAACTTGCCTCACGGAGCGTCGGTCAGTCGTTTCGCCATGTACGTCACGCCGACGGACTTGATCGAGGGCGAGCTGATCGAACGGAAGCGGGCGTCGCAGATCTACCAGACGATCGTCAACCGCAAGCGGGACCCCGCGATCCTGGAACAGATCGGCGACAATCTGTTCAAGATGCGGGTGTTCCCGATCTTTGCCAGGGATGAAAAGCGGATACTCTTGGACTACACGTTGCCGCTGGAGTCGCTGGCTGGAAGGTATCAATTCCGCTTGCCGCTGTTGTCCGATCTGGAGCCGGTCTGGGATTTCCGTATCTCGGGCACTATTCTCGGCGCGATTCCAAAGGAGTCCATCACAAGCGCATCGCACCCGAACCTGATCATTCAAGACCGAAACGACAGTGCCATTGGGCTGGAGTTCCACAAGCGGAACTACCAGCCGGAAACAGACCTGGTGCTAAGCTTCGCCAAACGGACGGACCGCCCGGCCGCTCTCCGTAGCTATGTCGCCAAGCCGGTATCGAAGCAGCGTAACAGGCGAGGCAAGAAGGCACGGCAGAAGGAAATGTACTTCCTGGCGGAGATTCCGCCCGTGCCGTCTGAGGCAGAAACGTTGCCAGCCGATGTGTTGCTGGTTGTGGATACTTCGTCCAGTATGAAGAACCTGCAGCCGGTACGCCGCGCAGTACACCGGATCGTCCGGAGCCTGCGACCAGAGGACCGTGTGCGCTTGGTCTGTGCCGACGTGGCCGTGCGTCCCTTGCACGAGGGTTGGTTTACGCCCCACGGGCCCGAGACGAATCAGTTGGTTCAGGCGCTCCGGCGGTTGGATCAGGAGTTTTCGTTGGGTGGGACCGATCTGGACAGTTGCCTGCGCGAAGCGGTACAAGCGTTCGAGAATCAAACGAACCGGCGACGGTTGGTTATTTACGTGGGCGATGGTAGCGACGAGTTCGGCCAAGCCCAACGGTTCTTGCCTGATTCGCTCGAGGAGACCGGGGCCGCTTTGGTTGGCGTTGCCGTGCAGCGTGCCGAGCATCTCGCGGTGGATCTGAAGTCGGTGGCCGCGGCGAGCGGCGGGCTGTGGTTCGATCTGACTGGCGATGTGCGGGGGCAACGAGCGCTGTTTCAATGGCTGTTGACCGGACTGCCAACGCCGGAGATGGTCCGTCAAGTCACCGTGGAAGGGGCAAAGTCTGATGATCTGTACTGGCCGGCGGCTTGGATCCCCGGCGAGCCGCTTTTTGTGTACGGGCGGATGCCGCAGAGCCAGCAGGTGAAGCTGGCGATCAAACTCGGCCGTGGGTCGAAGGCAGTGACGAAGAACTGGACGTTGTCTAATGCAGAGAAGGCGGATGATGTGTTTGTGGGCCGGCTTTGGGCGCAGCGGCGTCTGGAACAACTGCGGAATCTGGAGCCGACCGAAAAGGACCTGCCCGAGCAGATCATTGCCCTATCGCAGGAGTGGAGTCTGCTGTCGCCGTACACGGCGTTTCTGGTGCTGGAAAGCGAATCGGACTACGAGCGATGGAACATCGACCGCCTGGTCCGCCACCGCTACTGGAAGCCGGCCGATGCGCTGAATACGGAGCCGCTGCCACGGGACTGGCTGGCTGCGGTCACGCCCTCCCGAGGGCCCCGCACGTCCGACGAACGGTTCCAGCAAGCCTTGGAGAACGCGCAAGAGGCCCTGGCGGAAGACGATCTCTCCAAGGCAAGCAGGCTGTTACGCGGCGTGGCTAGTTCCAAGCAGGCCGTCGCGTCGAAAGAATACGCCCAGTTGGACCGACAGATTCGCGAGCTCCAACGGTCGCAGGCGTTGGACGGGCCGCGGGGGTCACGTCATAGGCTGATGGACCCCGACTTGCTGACAGCTCGGTGGGACCTCCGGCCAAGCGTGCTTCCGCTGCAAGGTTCGACCTTTCGTGCGAGCCCCGAGTTTCTTCGACGTCATCCGCACGCAGAGGCGTTACTGAAAGAAATCAGCCTAAGCTCGTTGAGTAACGGCCGCACTTTGGAAGCATTTGCATCTGTGCTGGCGGACTTGACCGGAGCGAATGTTTCGCTGGACAGACGGGCCCTGGATGACTGGGGAATTGGTGTGGACGTCCCGATAGGACGGAAGACTCGCAGTGTGGAGTCGATGGATCCCTTTGGCTCGGGAGCATTGGACTCTCCGAAGAATCCCTTTGGCGGCGGCGATCCGTTTGCCGAGTTTCCACCAGTCGCCAAGGCCGTTCGCCCGGCTGCGTCCAAGGTCGAACTGGAACGACGCCGCGGGGCCCGCCTGTCACTGCGGAGTTGCACGCGTCATCTATTGCGGCCGATGGGGTTAGTGTTGATCGAAGAGCCGCACCGTATGTTAATTACCACGACGGAAGGTGCGGAGCAACGGCTGACCACCGAGGTCTATCCGGTGGCGGATCTGCTGTATACGGACCGCGTCGCGCCGCTGGCATCGTTGAACGATCCCTACATGGACCGCCTGGAGACCGCCCGCAAACGCATCGGAGCGAAGCTGAAGCGAACGATGACCTTCGAGTACATGGAAGCGCCGCTGGAGGAAGTGGCCGACGATCTGTCCGGGCTCTTGAACGATGTCGTGTTGCTGGATGAAAAGGCGCTGGACGACATGGGCATTGGAATCGACACGCCGATCACGGCCAAATATCGAGACGTTCCGGTGAAAGAGGCTCTGCAATGGATCCTTGACGAACTGGATCTGACCTTTGCGGTACAGGACGAAGCCTTGGTGATTACCACACCGGAAGAAGTCGAAGAGCGACTGGAAGTACGCCTACATTCGGGACGTGGCATCCTGTACGAATTCCCGGCGGACACCTGGCCGGTTGCGCCGCCGGCCTGGTTTGGATCTCCCACGATGGGCTTCGGCATGGGCGGCTTCGGCGGTGCGATGGGTGGTATGGGAGGCATGGGCGGAGGCATGGGAGGTATGGGCATGGGCTCGGGTGGTGCTGCTCGCGCCGGATTCGGCGGCGGTATGGGCGGCATGGCCGGCGGTGCTTTTGGGGCGACGTCGGCGTCCGCCATGGGGCTTTCCAGCGGCGGAGATGCCGGCCAAGTGGCAGTCTCCGGCAGTCAATCACCGTCTGGTTCTGAAACGGGCCTCGTAGCCGATGCGTCGACTCCGGAATCGCCCGAGCAGCAATACTTCTATGACACGGACAGTATCATGGATACGGTGACCAGCACCATCGATCCCCATGGCTGGGATACAGTGGGTGGACCTGGCAGCATCGAGTTCTTCCCCAATACACTCGATTTCGTATTTGCTCAAACTGCCGAGGTTCACGATAAGGTTGAAGCTCTGTTTGAGCGACTGCGATCGATGCCGCCACAGTTGGGCGATAAGCTCGGTGGCCGCCCCGCGACGGTCGATCCTCTCACAACGGACAGTCCCGGCAGGCCGGACTTCGATACTCTCATCGATCTGATCTGCTCCACGGTCCAGCCCATCGAATGGGACACGGTTGGCGGACCTGGCAGCATCGAGGCAGAGATTGTTCGCATGGCACTGATCGTCTCGCAGACGGCGGACGTGCACGACGAGGTCTCATGGTTGCTGACCTTGTTCCGTCGCAGCCGTTACGAGGCTGTGCATGGAAGCCGGCCGTGGGAAACCGCAACGCTGGGCATGGCGCACCGCGCGGATGGCAAGTCGGGCGGCCCAGATCTGTATGCGCCGCGGCTCTTATCGGAACTGCCTCAGCCCGAGCCGAAGGAACTGGACTTGCTGCGCGTCCGGCACGATCCGGCGGCAGGGCTGTGGAAGTGGCGCCGGACAGGATCGGACGGGACTCAAAACGAGTTTTCTATTCACCGTGGAGGCAGCCGCCTGGAGTGCCGGTGGCCGCATTGCATTTTGCGCACCGAAGGTGACGCCGCCGCCGTCGGCTGGACGGGCCTGCAACTGGTGGAACACAGTGTCAGCGCCGAGGCGTTTCGGCGAATTCTGGATGTACGACTACCTTGGCTGCCGCACCGGACAAATCGTGAAATCGCTCGTCTGTTTGAAGTGACCGCGGTCGCGGCGACGAACGAGACGTCTGATCGAGACAAGGATCTTGTATGGCTGCGTCTCAGGCCGAATGATGTACCACCGGACGCCGAAACGTATCTGCGAATCGGGTACACGGACAGAGATGGTCAGGTGTCGGCCTGGGAAGCCTACGTTGGAGGCAACCTGATCGCGCGGATTCTGTTTGCCGATCGTAACGAAGGCGGACCGCTATCGGGGTTCCGATCGGCCGTCTTGGTGGACGAGAAGATTCGCGAGTTGGCCCGCTGGGAGCTGGTCGCATCGGATGTGAACGTTGCCCAGGTACCCGAACCCACAATGGGATGGGACGGCTACCTGCACCTGGATCTTCGCGCGCAAGGGGCCACGCTTGATCCCCCGCTGGCGGAAGCTCTGGCAGCGATGCGAGAATTCGATTGGAGCGAAGCTGCTCGGCGGTTGCGTCGTCTGCCGGAGGATCGTGCAACGCATCCGCTGGTTCGACTGTTGGATGCATGGATCGTCGAAAACGATCCCCGTCTTGGATCCTCGGAGCGCAAGCTGGATCAACTGTCCAAGGTCATGCAAAGCAGCCTGCCAGACGTGATACGTTGCGTTTCGCAAGACGCTTTTCCCTCGCTGTCGGATAAACAGATATATGCGCTGCTCGTATTACGGCCCGAGTCCGAGCGGTCGGCCGACGATTGCGATCGGTTGGCCCAGGTGGCCGCCGAACTGGACGAGCGCGAGGACGCTTTGCGACACGCCGAACGGGCGTTGGACTTGGGCGTCAGCGCTGCCCGAAAGACCGTGCTCGAGCGGATGCGAGTCGAAATGCTGCTGGGACTGGGCCGGGAGGCCGATGCAATCGCGGCAGCCGAAGCATGGGCGTCGGACGATAGTACCCACACGGACGACCTAGCGGCCATGGCCGAGGTCCTTGTCCGATACGCTCAACGAGATCCGGCGGAACGACTGTTCCATGCGGTGTTGGCCGATGAAGAACTGCCCCCCGCGGCGCGCTATTCGCTTCTGCTCCGCTGGTCTGTCGCGCGTCAGGGCATCGGGCGGTGCGAGAAGCTCCTGGAAGCGGCCGAACTCCAGCCGACCGATTCACTGCAACGTCGCGATTGCCTGCGAGCGTTGCGCGCGGAACTGAAGACCTCCGCGCACGCTACGATGGCAGGCCAGTTGGCCTCAAAGACCGAAGACGAGGATTTGGCCGCCGAGCTATATCTCCGACAGGCGGAATTGACCGGCGACGCGAAGCTGGCGGCAGACTTGGCCTGGAAGGTCTACGAATCGGGCCGACTGGATGATGCACGACTCGGCTGGGCCTTGCGTCTCTGGAACCGGGCCGATGAGGCCTCTCGCGTGATTCAAGCGTGCGAGCAACTGCTCCGCGAGGGCCAATATCTACCTCGCGTCGCACGAGAAGAGTTGGTCGTAGCGTACCGTGCCGCCGGCCGAGACAAGGACGCAGATCGCGCCGAAAGCCGCGAGGATAGCGCCGCCGAATTATCCACGCAACAGCCCCAACCCACCGGTGGTTTCTTCTGAAGACGCTAACTCCCGCATGCACGTTGCATGTGCATCCATCATGGTGCGTTCAGGATCCGAGCAGAAGAACGTGGGAAGCGTGTCACTCGTTCGCGGGCAGTACCCGATACGCATGAACATCAAACGGTTCGTAGTGGTCGGTGAATGTCTTCTTGTCGTCGTCTGGCTCCGGCGACGGGCGGTTCTCGAACAGGCGTTGAACTGACTCGATTGCGGACGGGAAAGTGTATGTGGCGCTCAGTACTGCATCATCCAGGTTCACTGTCAGCAAGGCGTAGCCGCCGTCGGGATGCGGCTTCAGCAGGCAACGAATCGGGTCGTCGCTGATCGACTCGCTTTTCACCTCGATGCTGCATTCCACATCTCGGACGGTGGGAGACAGCAGCGAGGGCGTCAACTCGCGGATCTCCTTGTTGACTCGCGTCGCAGCCATCCACAATGCCTTGGCGGCGGCGAGATCCATCGGGCGAGCGGGTGATGGTTTTGGCTTGCCTGGGCCGGGCTCCAGGTATTGCACCTCCGGGTTGGGCGACATGCCGATTACGTGGCCATCACGGCAGACATAGGTGTCCCAGCAGAAATAGATGATCCCCGTAGCGCCATGGATCAGCCCGGTGTACACCTGCGCGCGAAGCTGCATCGGCGTTGGATGCCGAAACGGGAACGAACCCGTTCCCTGCACTCGGAAGGCTCCGACAATCAGCCATACCGGCTTCTGCTCCTGGTTGACCGCCGCAGCCAAGTTCACCGTCCGGTCGATGCCATTACTCAACTTCTCGCCGCCGATCGAGCGTGCCCGGTGTTGCCGGTTCATGATCGGATAGTTGTCGTGACACGCCACATCGCCCGCCGTGTTCCACTTCGTCCACCACTCGGTAGCCGGCGGCGAGATCCAGGGCACGTCGTTGATGAACACGACTCGTCCAGGAGCCGCCTTGTTGATCGTCTTCTTGTACGCAAGGAAGTCGTCGAACTTCCCCTGCATGTCCTTTCCCCAATAACTGCCGGTCGGCTCGTCGCACCACACATTGCCCAGCCAGTTGGGGTGATCCTTGCACTTGGCTGCCTCCTCCTCGGTGAGATGTCCCATGTACACGACCTGAAGGCCGTGGTCGGCCACCGCGCTGAGAATATCCTCCAACTTGCGCCCGTGCCACGGCCACATCGTATTGAACCCGGCGTCGGTCAGTGTCTTCAGATCGTATTTGTATCCATAAATTTCACCAAACGGATTGCCCCAGATGCCAATCTGGAAGAAAGACCGCTCGGAATCATAAGCCATCAACCGATTACCATTCCTATCCGTATGCGGCACACCCTCTTGGTAGATGCCCTGCAAGGCATCAAGATCGCGCCCCACATTGGCCGAGTTTTGATCTTCGTCAGCCGATCCTCGCAACGCAGCGATAGACAAAATCGTCGTGAGTCCAAGCGCGCATGCGGACTTCAGCAAGTCTCGTCGACAGAGAACATTTGCGATCACGGAAACACTCCTTTGAAACTCTGACGTTGCGCGTCGGGTCATTCGGACGGACGAAGATTGATTCGCCAGGCACGCTGAGTCGCGGTGTTTTCCACGGCCAAGCCGTGCTTTTCCAAACGGACTTGAACGGGGCCCTCCGGCGTGTTGATCGACCAACCGTCAGCGCCGCCCTGCCACAGCGGTGTCTGTTCGTCGGGCCCGAAGACACAAAATGCCGATAGGATTTGGCACCGGTCATTCTCCGTCTTGATCTCCACGAACGGCTCGTGGCGTTGGGGATAGGGATTGCCGAGTCGGTCCTTGTCGTAGGGTGGGCGGTACTCGTGTCGGCCGAGCCTCAATTCCGCCTCGCCGTCCAATCGCTGGACGCGACATGTAAGAGTGGCTTTGTCTCCGCGCACTGTGAAGCACCCTTCGTCATCCGGTTCGGCCGGGGCAATGGTGTGCCAGCGCAGGCTGATTGGTTCTTTGACGTCCAATTCTGCCTCGTCAAGCACAACGGCGATCCGCGGGAGCAGGTGAACCACATGGCGCCGGACGTGTTGCCCCTCGCCGTACGCCTCGCTCAGGTCCATGGTCCACGCACCGCCGCGACGGTCGTCGAATTCGGCATGAGTTATCTTCCCGCCTCGAGGCCTCCCCAGGGGAATGCCGCCGGTCTCGTTCTTGCCGAACACCAGCACGTTGTGCCCCCATTGCTGATAGTTGTAGTAGCGTTCTTTGTGGCTTCGGGGATAGCCGGGTGGCGAGCCGAGGTCGACGATCAACCGTTCCCCGTATCCGTCGACACACACCTGCCCCCAGTCGGCGTGCCCGTGGTTGCCTTCCTGTGCCGCCTTGGCATAGACGACCGACGTCGTGCTTTCGGGATCCCAACTGCTGCGGCTCGTGAGGATCTTCGCCTGATTGTGGTACGCGCGGCCGAGTGGCAAGCGGCCGCGTGGAGACTGGGCCTCGATAGTTGGATCGTACCACAGTAGTTCCAGTGCCCGTCTGTGGTGCGTTGGCAGCACGAGATCGGCGTATTGCAGATAGAACCACTGGATCATCGGATCGCGCAGCGCCGAGGCAACGGCGCACAGATGGGTAACCACCGGTGGCATGTCTGGCGCGGGATCGCCGAAGCCCAACACGCGGCCGGGCGGAACGGTGCAATACATGTACCATCGGCAATGGTCCGAAAGGCCATATTGCTCCAGCGGGTTCTTCTTGCCGCCACTGGCGTAGCGTTCGGCGAGGAAGTAGTCCACGACGTACATGGTCGACCCCGAGTACTGCACGCTTTCGTTGAACTCGCCTTCGGGGCCGAAGGTGCTCATGTACCGCTGTATGCGCGGACGCGCCAGTTTCACCAACCACGCCGAATCGGGATGATCCGGGCCCAATGCCATGCCGAGAATGCCGAAACCGCCTACGATACAGGTCATCCAGTTGCTTTGTCTGTTGACCCAATGCTCGCCAGCCTCGACACCCGCCTTGAAAGGTCGGACGGCGCATCGGTCGAGGCCTTCGAGAAATCGCTGGCGTTCCTCGTCCGTGAGCAAGCCGTAGAGCCAGTCATATGCCATGCCCAACGCCCTGGCCAACTGACCGTGTCGCAGATCGGCCTTCAGACCGACCTGGAGGTGCGCCTTGTCTGCCCACTCTGGCCATTGCTCACGATCGAAAAGCGCCCAGATCTGTAGTAAGGCCGCGTCCGCGTAGCGGCGTTCGTCGGTGATCAGCGCCACCAGAGCCGCGTCCGTGATTCGGTTGGCCGTGGTGGCCACGATGTGGAAGTTACGGTTCCCTTCCCCCGGCGCAATCGGTTCCTGCTTCATCTCTTCTTCGACCTTGGCCAAGGTTTGTTTCCACAACTCGGCGGCGTGACCCTCGCGGATGCCGCTACGAACCTCTTCCAGCGACCGGAGGCCCTCGACCTTCTCGCCGGTGACGAAGATCCAGGGACGTTGCCTGGGACTTCCGTTCGTCGTATCCGGCTCCGCACCAGCAGCGACTGCCACCCACGCCGCACCAACGGTTGTCACGAAACAGACGAGAGTCTTCATGAACGTTTCTTTCTCTTGTGGAGCCTTGTTCTTGGAGTGTCGAGGCGAGGGTCACCGTCCACACGATCACTCTTCCGTCCAGACAGAGAACAGCTTGGCGTCTCGAATCTGAAAGACAAGTCGGACGGGACGCCCACATAGTTCTGTCAACGAAGGGTCACTTTCCCACGACACTATGCTACCGAGCGTATCGGTTGTGATCTGCCGGCAGGTGGTCTCTGAAAAGCCTTCCACCGTCGCTCCGTCAAGGTTTCGGATGCCAACACGGATTCCACCATCACTGGCGTCCGCATTGACATGCAGACCATTGCCCCGCAAGACAACCGGCTTGGTGATCATTTGGCCGCCAGCAGCACCTCCGTCAAGTGAGACAAATCCGTCCGCTCGCAGCCGGGCCAGACACAATGCCTGATTCGGTCCGGTCCCGGTGTAGGCGTCGTCTAAGCCAGTCTTGCCGCCGTAGTAAATCCACAATTGGCCGTCCCGCTCGATGGGCGGATTGGCGAAGACTTTGAAGACTTGGTAACGCCAGCTTTTCTTCGGCCCATCGGCAAAGAACAACTCGCGGAAAGGGCGGCTCCAATGTCGGCCGTCGCGACTGACCATCAATTCCCAGTTGATCTTGACAGGCAAGCCTTTGCGAATACGACGCATTTCACAGAAGCCGACGTACTGTGCTCCGTAGTTGAACCCATACGCCGCTTCGGCTTCGTCACCCGGATGGTCACACTCGTCTGCGACATTGATCCAGGTCGGCGTGATCGTCCAATTCGCGCAGTCGCGGCTCCAAGCATAACGTTGCGCCCGCTTATTGTTGTGACTCGACTTCGCTGCACCTGCGTAGATCTTCTTCTCCGTGTCCCACCAGAACATGCTGCGGTCGCTTGCTCGCAGCACATGCTCGCCACCGTTCATTGGTGTCCAGTGAATACCATCCTCGGATGACCATGCGTAATGACCTGCCCGATCAACGCCGAACTTGAAATCCTCGCCCCACTGCTTCTTGATCAAGTCCTCTTTGTACGGCCATCGACCGATGAAGCTGATCATTTTCCAGGGATGCTGTTCATCGTGCGGCGTGTGCATCACCGACGTGCTGTCGAAATGACTGCCCGGACATGTCAGCACGATATTGTTCGCTTTGGAGCCGCGGTACTCGTGCAAGCCAAGATTCGGCTTTCGCCAATGTACGCCGTCCTCGGATTCCGCGTAGCAGATGAACGCCGCCTCGTCGAGCGGCACGTGATGCTCCTTGCGATAACCGCGAAAGCCCGGTCGCGAATCATAGATATTCAGCGTCAGGTACCAGCAACGAAACTTCTTCTCGGTTGGCGAGTAGAGCACTGAACCGAACGGAATCCGTCGATGCTCCCACGGATGTTCGGGGAGCATCACCGGGTTCTTCTCGAAATCCACCGGCTGATGAAGCGTGCGTCTCACGCCAGCCATCTCCGTCACGAGGAAGTCGTCCACAAAGAGCTGCTTTTGGCCTGGGACAAGGTCGATCGTTTTCGTTGCTTCGTTCGCCTTCGCGCTTCCTACGAGACAAGCCCCAGCGAGCGTCAACAGTACGATGGCACGAAACGTTCTTCGTTTGACCCCAAGCCCAACGGGCCGGGCGCGTCCGCGCGGGCCGTTGGCCCAGCGGTTAAACGAATCGATTTCGGCAGCGATCCCAACAGGGCTCATGTGTCACCGGCCTTTCCTGCGCGTCATTCGATGAACTGGATCTCCGAGAAGTCGGCCAAATTGTCACTTGTCTTTGCGCCGGTTGTGTTCATCCGCTGGTATTCACGCACGCTGCCTTCTTGCTGCGGTTTCGTCGACTTGAGCCCCTTGTCGGCGACTCGGTGTCGGGTAAAGTTGCCGGTCCAGACCGTGTCAGTGCCGGATCCCGGTACGACGGCCTCGGGAAAAGCCGCGTAAGGCAAGAAGACTTCGAGACTCCAGAAATCCTTGCCGCGGTGCGCTTTGGCTCGGAAGCCCGGACATTCCCAAGTGGTATCCTTCAGCTTCGAATCCCAATAGTCGATGTCGGGATTGACGATGAACTGGTAGAACTCGCCTTCGTTCTTGCCCGTCACATCCACGAAGATCTCGACGTTGTCGTCCCAGAAGACTTCGCCGTTGTCGTGCCCTCCGTGCCTTGTTTCCAGCAGATGTGGCGTTGGTTCGTGCATGTGGAAACCGAACGTGATGCCGTCGGTAGTCCACACGGCGCGCACCGTAGTCGGATACCGAGCCGGCTTGCCCTGGTCTTTTCCGCCTGCTTTCACGAACGAGTTCGCCGCAGCCCGCTGCCACTGGGGGTCGTCCAACTTGCCGTCCAGCGTCGGATTCTCGCCAACCTTTTGCGCCGAAAGCGGTTTGAAACCACGACCGCTCATCACGTCGGCTTCTTTGAAGAACGCGTCCAGCGCCGGCGCGTAGTAGTCCAGCCGTGCCATGACCAGCGAGTCACCCTTGGCTTCTTGTCGCGCCTTGGCGAACAATTGCTTTGTCTTGACAACGGACTCGGGTGGAAAACTCGCTTCGTATATCCCTTTCGGCGAGAACCGTCCGCCGGGCCAGCGGCTCTGTTCCCAGCCGTCGATCTGCGTGCCGACCAATTCGCGCATCGTCCCGGCCGCTCGTCCAAACATGCGCCGGCAGAATTCGTCGACGGCCGCATCAACGTCGAAATCAGGATCCCACAGAACCTTCAACCAGCAGTACAAGCTGATGTGCTGACGTGGCCAGTGGTTGCCGGTGCCGTTGATGAAAGTGCCCACGGTTTTGCGGCGATTCTGCTGGTAGAACTGCTTGACCACATGAGGATACTGGTACGCCGCTTTTGTCTTGTGAGCGGGCCAGCAGCAATAGTGCCAGTTCTCGATGGGGCGGCCTGACATGGCGATCCATTTGTCGATATTGGCCTGCTCGGCCTGCCGGATCGCCGGCTCCTTGTAAGTCGCCAGTCCTGGCATGCCGCAGAGTTGCACCTGGACGTTATTTGGGAAACTGAACCCGTCAGGGGCGGCTGTGTAGTTCAGGTACGGAAGATAGATGATTGTGAATCCTTGATTCGGCCAACGCCGTTGGACCTCGCGAGCTAACTTGTCCACAAATGTAGTCATCACCGTCGACGCGCCACCGTATTGACCGCCTTCGTCGTCCCACAGCCGGCGGCAGTGATCGCAGTAGCATGCCAGTTCGACATCGGCCGGTGAGACCGTGATCGCCTTGCCGGAAATCGGCGTGTACGCCGGACGTTTGCCATCGACGAAACTCTGGACACCTTCCAGGTACGTCTGGAGCGTCTTGGGGTGGCCATAGCAGAGCACGTTGTGCTGGCGACTGCCGTCTTTGCGCATCTGGTAGACCTCGGGGCGGTTCTTCTTCAGTTCTTCGTGGCGACTCCAGTTCGGTTGATGAACGCGAAGCTGAATGGGCCACGAGTTGCCCGACCGCAGAAATGCATGCAACGGTCCCATGCGGATGCCGCGGCCATGCCACGATTCCGACACCGGCGGCCAGAGCTCCCGCATGCGAAAGACCGGTGCGTCTTCGAGCCAGACGGGCGGCACAACCAAGTCGCGCGACTTAGGAATCGACTGACCAATGTCCGGACCGTCTTCCGTGGCCGGCGGAAAGTACCACCGCATGCCAAGAAAGCGTTCCAGAAACTCGCTGACGCCCCACTGCACTCCATTGGCATTCCGGCCCAAATTGTTGCCCACGATGAACACCCGGTCGGCCGTCGTCTTGATGGCAAAACCCTCGGGCGGCATCCGGCGGCTATCCAACCCCAACGCCGCCGCTTCGGGGCAATCGCCCAGGACAATCGCCGGCCCCTCCAACTTGTCGCTGACAATCGGCAACTCGGCACCGGTTGCCTGTTGAATGTACTTCTGCAAGTCCTTCGCATTGGCGGCTCGGTTCATGACAACGATCGAAGCCCGCGCCTGACCGCCTTTGACTAACACCACCGGCGCGTGCCGAGGCTTGGCTTTCATTTTGACGGGAACCAGGTCCTTGGCCTCCCGTGGCGGTGCCGCTGTCGCGGAGAGACAGAACACCAAAACCATCAGCCCGCAACTCAGATATCGCATAGGTCACCTCCAGGTTTCTGCGTGTTCGATCGTTTGGCTCGCGATCCTACTCCGAAAGCTGTTCAATCATATCCGCGATCGCACGACGTCGGTCAAATAGCTGACCAGCGTCCTTTGTGTAGTCGGTCATCGAGCGTGCGATATCGTCGGGAACGAGGCATAGCAGTTCTGCTTTGTTGATCAATGACAGGTCTGGGCGTTCGCTGGGCGGCAGCTTCTCAAGTTTCAACAGCAACGATGACAGCAGAGCAAGGTACTCGTAGTCTTCCACGCCGTCGCGGATTATCTCGAGCCGGATGCTTGAATAGGGAGTCCATTTCGGTCCCGGATAGACGAGCAGACCGTCGCCATTGCACTTGAACGATTTGTAAGTCTGTGAGTCGGCCAGGTCGATCGGCTTGTCGGGAAAGCAGTCCGCGCCGGTTGCTGGCGCCGGCAGCCCTGGCCACCAGCAGACGCACCAGTACAGCACGCCCGTGGCTCCCAGCCTACGCGCTTGCCAGAAGAGCACACGATGATCGACGGCCGGTTGATCGACAAAGAAGTTGGCGTGGGGCGGCTTTGGACTGCAGCACACGTACGTCCATAGAGTATCCCCGGCTCGACGACGTTCTTGATAGAACTCCGTTTCCGCTCGCGCGGTTAGCGGACACCAGATGTCCACCAAGCCAGCTAACTGCTCGGGGTTCGGGTCGCCGATGGTTTGCATAACGGGGAAATCGGGCACGGCCTTGCGCAACTTGGTATACAAATCGCGCAAAAAGGGATACTCGGTTGGCCGAGGTTCGTCGGGCCCGTAGATGTACACGGCGGGAGGCAATTCGCGTCGTTTCCATTCGGCGGCGATGGCGGCAGTTTGCGCGACCCAAACGTTAGGGTCCGGTGCGGGGCCGTCGCGCCGTAGCGTGGCGGCGACCGGCAGTCGGTGGAGGCAGAATGAGTATGGCGCGTAGTGGGTTGGGGCGAGCGAAGAGACCGTCTCGTCCAGTGCGGTCAGGTCGACTTGCCATTGCGCACCGTCGCGTTTCACGCTGATATACTCGCGAGCGACATTCTTCGGTGTCAACCGTCGCTCTGCGAGAAATGCGCACCAACGTTGGTAGGTCTCCGGCGGCATCACCTCGCGGTACGACTGCTTTGCGTCGTAGCCGCGGGCCAGTGCCGAGGCGTACAGACCGAACGCGGTGGCCAGCGTACCGGGACGGGGCAAGCGGAAATTGCGCACCCGTAGTGATACCCGTATCGACCGCGTCTCAACACCGTGCCGAAGCATCACTTCACCGGTGTATCGACCGGGCGAGGCGCCCGGCGGCACATCGACGCGAAACCATAATGGCTGCCGTTGACCGGCTTCCACGTCAAACGGCTCGGGCGGCAGCAAAGGATCTGGCCACCAGCCAACGTATTCAACTGGGTAAGACGGCTGTGCCGTCTTCACGTAGCCCACGCGATTCCATTCGATCTCTAGTTCGCCGTCCGGGCCACGTAACTGCCCCGGCTCGACTTGCACATTCTTGAGCGTCTGGCCGTGCGGAATCACCACCAATTGAAACGCTTCGGTCTCGTCCTTCGCGGCATCCAGCTCGACTTTCTCGACCAGTGGTCCCTGGTGCACGGGTTCGTAGCGTGGGATTTTCTGCAGCGCGTGAGCCGGGACTATGTGGAACGTTCCGTTACCGTCCGTAGGAATGTCGAACTGGGCGCGCACGACTGCCCGTCGGGCCGCGGCTTCGACATCCGGCACTACCGACACGTCGTCGTACCAAGTCTTTCCGCAGTCGTTGCCGTACAGCGCAAATCCCATAGTCCGGGCGCCGGCAGGTATGTAAACCGTTCGCTCTACCCGGCCCCAGGCATCGGCCTGCTTGGGTCCACGAACAGGTACGAAGCCGAGATGCTTTCGCTCTTCGCCGTAGAAGTGGCAACCCGCTCCAGCGGCGGGAACACCTTCGGTTTTCACGTAGAACGAGACTCGCAATGCCGAGCCACCCTTGACCGGGAAATCATATCGGTTCCACTGGATAGGCGGCCGCCCTTTTGGCTTTGGAGTCACGCTTAGCAACAGCGCACTTGCTGCGCCGGAGTGGTAGACCTTCGTATCGCGGAGATGGCGGTTTCCGTCGGAGTCCTGCGAAGGAAACGGACGCCACCACGTTGGTAGCTCGTCACCTTCCTCGAATCCGCCGTTCTGCAGGAGGCTGGATTGTTCTGCGCTGAACGCAAATCGCTCGGGCGACAATTCCGGTAAAGCGAAAAAGACAATCCCCACCGGCACCAACATGCAAGTCAACGCCGATGGTTCTAGCCTGCTAACATTCATGTTCCGTCGCCTCGTGCTGATGACTCACGGAGTCGTCTTTCGGTACAGGAACGGTCGGCGGAACATACCGCCGAAGTGGTGTTCGCAATTGCAGCGCAGCGTGAGCGTGTTCTCCCCTGACTTCAGCTTGCCGGCCAAGTCCACGTCCCACTCGAAACGATAGTCGTTCAGCCAGTACAGATTGCCCTGTTCGCGGTGGGCGACTTCCCTGCCATTCACATAGAGCCAACATTCGTTGAAGAGACCGGGAAAGCGAACGTGCACGGCGCCCCGTGTCTGGTCGGCGGTTAGCTGCACTTCGGTGCGGTACCACATGTCGCCAAGAAAACTCTGCCGATCGGGATGGCGGATGCCTTGGGCCTGCGAGTAAAGGTCGGCTCGCAGCATTTCCCATTGGTCGACCGGGTAGTCCTTAAGGCTGTCCAGGTC
This sequence comes from uncultured Pirellulaceae bacterium, assembly GCA_964617665.1. GTDB lineage: Bacteria > Planctomycetota > Planctomycetia > Pirellulales > Pirellulaceae > JADHUC01. The sequence continues at coordinate 47,797 of CAZUAH010000002.1, read as the reverse complement.
GTATTCGTCTTTGTGGACGTTCCAGTGTGAAAGGTCTATCGGTTCTGTGTGGTAGCCGCGCGAGAGACCCTTGCGATCCGGATCGCGATGGAAAGCCCAGTCGACGGGCAGTTTCGCGATCAGCTTGCCCTGCTTGCCGTCCGTCAGGGGAAGCAGCTCTCGATACTGCCGTATTTCGCCGGGCCACCAAGCGTAGCCGCGATCTTCCACTTTGTATCTTCGGTACGTGGTGAAGGTGCCGTTCATGTCCGTGAGTTGCTCGCGGACGGCTAGAGCCCGCTCGCCAGCGGCGACGGCGTTGGCATAGTCGCAATCGGTGGCGGCTGCCCGAACCATCGTCATGTATCCGGCTGTGATGTCGTGGCTGTAGCGAGTGAACCGCATGCGTTGAATGTACAACTGCTCGTTGCGAGTGAGTGCTCGACCCCGGACTCTGATTCCGTTGATGATTCCTTCGGCCTCTCGCAGATTCTTGGCCAGTACGGCCAGAAGCTCGGGCGTATAGATGGCCGGCGCGATGAAGTGTTCGTGCTCGGTGACAATCGTGTCTTCCCATGCCTGGAAGATCGCGTTCCAGTATTCACTCATCGGCTTGGCCGCGGGGCCGTAGAATTTCGCGTAGAAATCCGCGAGCAGTTCGTCTACGTCTTCGTCCGGATTCCACAACAATCGGGCTCGCAGGTACAGGTTCAGAAACGTGGTTGCGATGGCGTTTCGGCTTTCGGTGTTCACGCCCAAGATGCCGGCCTTCTGATAGTGCTTGACGTCCTGCCGAAACGACTGGTGCGACGGGTTGGGAATGTCGCGCCAGACCAACATGCCCTGGTCGTAGTCGTAGATGCACAGCCGGCCCTGCATTATCTTGGCCCATTCGTACATCATGTCCCGGTATTCGTGTCGTGGCGGGGACTGCGGATCGTCCATGCCGTGGTTCGGGTCGATGTCGATCGGTGCCAGTTCGCAGTACAGCGATCGTTCTGATACCATGTCGCGCACTGGCGGGATGGTCATGTTGGCGTAGGCTAGAAAGCCGATCTTCCCTTTGCTGCGGGGGTGTTTCTTCTGAAGAATGCGAGCCACGTTGTTGTAGAGCTCCAGCATCGGGTCAGTCACGGACCAGCGCATGAAATACTTGTCCCACTGCAGCTTCATCAACTTCTTGTCCCCTGAGTAATCCGAGGCGTACGATCCGTCCTCCATACCCAACGAGAACGAACCGCCATCGGCATACTTCTTCTCGACCTGCTCGGCCACGTGCTGGGCGGTTTTCGGGTAGGTGATGGGAAAGCTGAACGTACCCTTGCCGAACCCTTTGGTGTACTTGCCCAGTGCATGTCCGGTGGGTGGCATGTCGCCGCGGCCGGTCATCATATTACGCGTCTGGAACTCGGCGGCCCCCGTGTTGTCGCCCAGCCAGGAGATCCAGTACGAGCGGATCTCGAACGGCGACGAATAGGCGTAGTCCAGCTCGCCAATTGTCAAATTTCGCTGTTCCGGAATGCACTCGCCGAACTCGGTAGGCATGTACCAGCGGCAGCCCCATCGGCGCAGCAGTTCGGCGACGGCGAAGTAGTGGCTCAACTCGTTATTGCCGGCCAGGTACACGCGGTTGCCCTCGCGCCGGAGCACGATCCCATCGGTCCGCAGGTGCGGCCTTTTCTTAAGTACACGATTCAATACACCGCGCAGTTCCGGCTTTGCCTTGAGGGCCTCCTGGCCCACAATCAGCACCGGTGCCTTTCCAGACATGGCTACCGCGACGGTCTCCTGGGTATTTGCGACGTTGGGCGTTGCGCCGAACATCAGCCCGATGTACTTGGCCAAATCATCCGCCGCCTGCTTCTCGTGGCCTTCCGCCTGAGCCGAGACGACAATGACGGCCTTGGTCTTCCCGTTGGCCGCGATGACCAGTTCACTGCTGGCCGCACGCGCGATGATGGAATCGGCCAAGATCGCGGTGCCCACAAGAATCAGACAAATCATTTGCTTCTTCATTGGTTCAATTCCATTACCCGCTTTTGCTCGAGGATTGGTCGTCCCGGCGACGGTACCATTGCTTTCTGATTCTAGCAGATACTTCTGCGGCCGTGTTTGCCGAGGCGGTCATCTCGGTGTAAGCTGTCACACGTACGACGGCTTCGCAATGCGACTGCTGAGCCTCATTCGACATGATTCTGACACATCACTCTCTGAAAGGAGCAGGATGATGACCAACAAGAATGAATCGGGCATTTCTCGTCGACGTTTCGTCCATCAAAGTGGAATGATTGCCGCGGGCGCTGCCCTAGGTGCCGGGACGGTATCGGCGGCGGGCGAAGACAACGTCCTGACGACGGGAGTTTCAGTGCCAAGCGAACTTCCTCGCGCTGTGCTCGGCCGGACTGGAGAATCGGTTACTCGGATGACGCTGGGCACGGTGCCATCGGCGATGCCCGAGGGCGCGACGCCGAAGGATGTGGCTCGGATGGTCGATGTAGCTGTGGAGGCTGGCATTCGGTCGGTCGACGTGGCTCCGGCCTACATCAATGCGGAGGAAGGTGCCGGCATGGCGCTTGGCAGCCGGCGCAAAGAGGTCTTTCTCTCGACCAAAGTGGCGGCTGATACGGTCGAGGCGGCTGAGGAGTCGTTTGCCAACTCGTTGCGATTGCTGAAGACGGACTGCGTGGACATTTTGTACTTGCACAGCGTCGGCTCGCGCGACAAGGACCGCGACCCCGACGTAGTGCTGCGTCCGGACAGTGTCTTCCCCTGGATTCTCAAGCAGAAAAAACTGGGCAAATGCCGGTTCGTTGGTGTTTCCTCGCACAACGCACCGTTGATGTGTAAGCAAGTAATCGAAACGGGCGACGTTGACGTCGTGCTGACCGTGGTCAATTTCGTCGACCGGTACACCTATAACCACGAAGGAGAGGTTCTCCCGGCGGCACGGAAGCACGGCACGGGTATCGTTGCCATGAAAGTGTTCGGTGGGGCGCGTCGAGTACTCAAACCAGGACAGACAAAGGACCTGGCCGGACCGGCCGAGATGGTTGGGCATGATTTCAACTTGGCGATCCGATATGCAATGAGCGTGCCGGGAGTAACCGCCGTGAACCTGGGCTGCCATACGCCCGAACAGCTCCACCAGAACCTCGCCACCGTGAAAGCCTGCAAGCCCCTGACCGACGAAGAACGCAAGCAGCTTGAAAAGATCGGACGACGACTGGCGCCGAAATGGTGCGAACGTTTCGGGCCAGCCGAACGGCAGAAGAAAGAGAACGTGTGACAGTGTTTGTCCGCCTTCAAACGGAAAACCCAAAGTCGAATCGGAGCGACATGATGAAGACCAAACCAGTTCTTACCCGCCGGAACTTTCTCAAGCGTGGTGCCGCGACCGGTGCGGCGTTGACTGCGCCGGTGTTTGTGCCGGGACACGCGCTTGGCAAGGGCGCACCCGCACCCAGCGAGCGGATCACGTTGGGCGTTATCGGATATGGCGGCCGGTGCCGGGCTATTCTGCCCCACTTCATGATGTTCGACGATGTGCAGTGCATCGGCGTTTCGGACTGCCGGGCCGACCGTCTTGCCCTCGTCAAGAAGGCCGTGGATACCCACTATGGGAACCAGGATTGTGCGGCCTACGCCGACTTTCGTGAGTTGCTGGCTCGCGCCGACCTGGATGCTGTGTTGATCGCCACGGGCGACCGATGGCACTCGCCTCTTTCGATCCTGGCGGCCAAGGCGGGCAAGGACATCTATTGCGAGAAGCCCGTCTCGATGACCATCGGCGAAAGCCGCGCGATGGCCGACACGATGGCCCGCTACGGGACCGTCCACCAAACGGGCCACCAACGTCGCTCGGTGGGTTCATACCGCTTTCAGGTCGAAACAGCCCGTAGCGGGAAGATTGGCAAGGTCCACACGGTCGTCTGCCAGGTGTGGGAGGGGCCGACCATTGGCCCCGAAAAGCCGTGCCCCGTGCCCGAAGGCTTCGATTACGATATGTGGCTTGGCCCCACGCCGTGGCACCCTTACACAAAAGCTGCCGTGAACGGTTGGAACTACTTCTGGGACACGGGGGCAGGGCCGGTGATCGGCATGGGCTGCCATTACACGGACATCGCCCAATGGGGCCTGCTGCGTGACGATACGGGCCCCGTCACCTACGAGGGCACGGCGACGTGGAAGCCCATCGCCTTCAGCGAAACGCCCGTGACGGCCGAATGCTGCTGCACCTACGAAGACGGAGTGAAGATCGTCCTCCGCTCCAGCGGCGCCTTCAAGGACCGCTACATCCGCTTCGTCGGCTCCGAAGGCTGGATCCAAGTAGACGATCAGACCAACGCGGTGACCGCCGAACCCGAGTCGATCCTACGCGACAGGGCCGTCTCGGCCCGAGGCTGGGCACAGACCGGCGACCACGTGCGGAATTGGCTCGATTGCATCAAGTCCCGCAGCCGAACCGTTTGCCACCCCGAGAGCGCCCACCGCGCCACGACCATCTGCCACGCAGTGAACATCGGTCTCCGCCTCGGACGCTCGCTGAAATGGGAACCGCAAGCCGAGCGGTTCATCGACGACGTCGAAGCCGACGCCATGCTTCGGCGGGCGATGCGGGAGCCTTGGACCGTGTGAGCGTACTTTGAAGACCATCACCCTGTCATACTGCAAACCTCTGAGGAGACCGTGATGAAGTTCCGACACTCTGTTTCTTGCTTGTGCCTTTCGCTGGTTTGCCTCTTCTCGATCACCACGGTGCGGGCCGACGTTGAGTTGCCGTCAATCTTTGGCGACTCGATGGTGCTTCAAAGCGAGTTGCCGTTGCCGGTCTGGGGTTGGGCCGATCCGGGCGAGGAGGTCACCGTCTCGATCGCCTCCCAGACGAAGAAGGCTGTCGCCGACCAATCGGGACGGTGGCAGGTGAAACTCGATCCCCTGAAGACCAACGCCGAGGGGCAGGCATTGACCGTTTCCGGTAAGAACACGATCGCTTTGAACGACGTGCTGGTTGGTGAGGTGTGGATCTGCTCGGGACAATCGAACATGGAATGGAGCGTGTCGCGTTCGCTGAACGCCGATAAGGAAATCGAAGCGGCCGATCATCCGCAGATCCGTCTGTTTAACGTCCCCGGCCACATCACGGCTCCGCTGCCGCAGGACAAATGCCCAGGCAATTGGCAGGTTTGCGGCCCGGACAGCGTGCGTGGGTTCACGGCGGTAGGCTACTTCTTCGGCCGGCGGCTTCAAAACGAACTGAAGGTGCCCATCGGCCTGGTCGGTTCGAATTGGGGCGGCACGCGCATCGAGCCATGGACGACGCCGGCAGGCTTCCAGTCGGTGCCCGAGTTGAAAGAGATCGCCGACCAACTTGCCGAGAGAGAGAAAAAGAGTCGGCAGGGCGAAGAGGTCAAGGTCGGCGGCGGTTCACCTGCAGCCATCTATAACGCCATGGTCCATCCGCTGGAACCCTTTGCGATGCGCGGTGCGATCTGGTACCAGGGCGAATCGAATGGCGGTGAAGGCGAGTCGTACTACCATAAGACCAAAGCGCTGGTCAACGGTTGGCGCGAACTGTTTAACCCCGAGTTGGCTTTCTATTGGGTGCAATTGGCCGACTTCCGGCAGCCCAATGACAATCCAGCTGGCGGCGACGGTTGGGCGAAAATCCGCGAGGCGCAGCGCAAAGCGCTGACCATCCCACACACGGGCATGGCCGTGATTACGGACATCGGCGAAGCCAACGACATCCATCCGCGCAACAAACAGGACGTCGGCTGGCGTCTTGCCCAGTGGGCCCTCCACCAAACCTACGACCGCAAGGATCTGGTTCCCAGCGGCCCGCTGTACAAGTGCTGCAAGGTCGAAAAGGATGCGATCCGTATCACTTTCGATAACGTTGGCAGCGGCCTGATGGTCGGCGAGAAGACGGGCCTTGAACCAAGCAAAGAGGTCTCGGACGGTCAACTCAAGCGGTTCGCCATCGCCGGTGCCGACAAGCAGTGGCACTGGGCCGAAGCAACGATCGACGGTGATACTGTCGTCGTCAAATGTCCGGATGTCCCCGAACCGGTCGCTGTCCGCTACGCGTACACGATGAACCCCGCCGGTTCGAACCTCTACAACAAAGAAGGCATCCCAGCTTCGCCGTTTAGGACCGACGACTGGTAGTAGGCGGCGACGAGATGCCAACTGCAACCGACCGCTCTGACGCTTCGACAAATCCTAAGCAAGGGAGAAACCGATGAAACGCGTCTCAATGTCTGTTCTCACTGTTTTGTTCGTCGCCTTGATTGCTCTACCATCGTCTGCTCGGGCCGAACTCCAGGCGGGTACTGCCGTCGTCGACATCACGCCCCAAGAATGGCCGCTGGCGCCGCGGGGTTCGTTTACACCTCGTCCCGTGGATTCCGCACACGATGAACTGAAGGTGCGTTGTCTGGTTCTGGATTACGGCAGCACGCGCATCGCGTTGGCGGTCGTGGACAGTTGTATGGTTCACCGAGACGTGTTGGATCCGGCTAAGAAGCAAGCTTCGGAGGCGACCGGCATCCCGGCGGATCACATGCTAGTCTCGGCAACACATACGCACTCGGCGCCTTTCGCGAATGCCCAGCACGGCACGCCGCAGGAACTGGCTTACCAGAAACGGCTTCGGGAGGGCATTGTCGAAGCGATCACGCAAGCTTCCAAGAATCGGCAGCCGGCGAAAACCGGCTGGTCAGGCTACGATCTTCCCGACGAGGTCTTTAACCGCCGCTGGTTCTTGAAACCGGGCACCGTTCCGACCAATCCCTTTGGCGAAGACACGGACATCGTGAAGATGAATCCGCCGCGAAACAACAACGTCCTCATCAATCCGGCTGGCCCGACGGATCCGGAGGTTTCGGTGCTGTATGTCGCGAATGCCAAAGGACGGCCGCTTGCGGTTCTCGCCAACTACTCGCTGCATTACGTCGGCAACGTTGGAGGCCAGATGTCGGCGGATTATTTCGGTGAGTTCTCGCGGCTGATGCCCGTTCGTCTCGGCCGCCCGCCAGAAGAATTCATCGCCATGATGTCCAACGGCACCAGTGCCGACATCAACAACATCAATTTCCGCAATCCTCGGCCGCGGCGGGAACCGTACGAGCAGATTCGAATCGTGGCCAGCAAGGCGGCCGATGCGGCCACCCGAGCCATCCGGCAGATCGACACGCCGTCCGGCGATCTGACCCTCGCCATGAAACAGCGGGAGATCACCCTGAAACACCGCGTCCCAACAGCGGAACAGATCGAACGAGCGAAGGGCATTGTCGAGATGGGCGCCGAAGAAGAGAAGAAGCTCCCACGGCTGGCGAAAGCTTACGCCACACGAACGCTTAAACTGGCCGAGGAACCCCCGACGACCAAGGTACTGATCCAGGCGGTCCGTATCGGGGACCTTGCCATCTGCACGCTGCCGTTCGAGGTGTTCGTGGAGATCGGCCTTGAGCTGAAAGCCAAGAGCCCAGCCGCCGACACCTTCGTCGTGTCATTCGGCAACGGCGGATACGGTTATCTGCCAACGCCCGAGCAACACCAGTTCGGCGGCTACGAGACTTGGCTGACGACGAACAAGGTGCAAAAAGACGCCTCGGTAATTCTGGTCGACAACCTGCTCGAAATGCTTGGCGAGATCTTTCCTTAGCATGCCGTCAGAAGGAAAGCATCTGTGAGAGTGGCAAGTTGGTTCTTGCTTTTCTGATGGCAGCCTCCGCAAGTGGAGAAACGGGAGCCTGATCTTTCCTCGTTCCCAGACTCCCGCCTGGGACCGCACTGTCTTGCCGGCTCTGCAGGCTGAATACGAGGCGGAGCCTCGCGGACAGTGGGTTACGAGGCAGAGCCCCGTAACCAGGTACACGGCTGCTTCCTGCGGTAGTTTGTGACATAATTCGTCGACAGGAAGCAATTGATGTGACCAAGGAGTGTTAGGAAATGCGTTTGACACGGTTCATTGTGTATCTCATGACAGCTTGTTGGCTCGTGGCTACTGCTTCGATGGCTGCGGAGCAAGTGGATATGGCCAGCTGCGAGGGTCTGGTGGTGAGCTGGGAGGTGGGAAAGTCACCGGGCTTGAGAGAGACTTGCCAACTGGTGGACGACAGTGGCCTGGAAAACCACGGTTCGCTTCTGGGTGATGCGACGGACAAAGCGGCTCCCACATGTATCGAATTTGGCGAGAAAGGCGCGGTTGTCGCGTCGAGGCCGATTCGCCCGGAACGGCTCACGCTCGAAGCCGTCTTTCGCGTCGATCGTACGCGTGGCCCTCTTCAATTGATCGTCACCACGCACGCGCCGAAGGTCCGAAAGGCGACCAAGGTGGTCCCCGGAAACGCTCGGCAATGGTTCCTGCAGATTCGCGGCGAGCCACCACAACAGGATGGCTACTTGGGGTTCCTGGAATTCGGCATCTTCGGTGAGGATGACCGCTGGCATTCACTCATGTCGGAAGCACGGATTGCCAAGGGATGGCACCACGTGATCGGCACGTTCGATGGCAAACGAGTGCGATTCGTTCTGGACGGCCAGGAGCAAATGCGAACGCGATCCGGTCGGAACGGCGTCTACGAAGGTCGAATCAACAAGCCGCCGGACTCGTTGATCAATTTGCCTGCCATTGGGTCGAACTCGCTCAGGAATACCAACGGTCTGGAAGGTGCTATCGCGTTGGCTCGTCTTTACGATCGAGCGTTGAACGACGACGAGATTGGACGAAACTTCGCATACGCCAAGACCATCGCCCCTGATTTGGCGACGCAAACACCGCGGACTCGCCCCGGGAAGCCGCCATTCAAGGTGATCTACAGTAACGACTTCACCAACACGGGCATCGTGACGCCTTGGCACAAGAAGGGGGAACCGTTTCATCCGGACCATTTGCGCGACTCGGTGCGCGAAGCGGGAGGCGCGAGCGTTCATATGCTGCAGCCGGCGCATGGTGCCGTGCCGTGGTGGCCAAGCAAGCTGTATACGCTCGCAGAGCATCACGCATGGTGGGCGAAGAACTTCGGCATTGATGCGGACAAGCTGCGTTACCCGGGTGTGCACCAGTACATCCTCGACGGCGGCGATCCATTCAAGGACTTCGTTGGCGAGTGCCGCGAAGTCGGCCAAACGCCGTTTATCTCGATGCGGCTGAACGACACGCACCATTTGCACCACGCCGAGACGCCGGGCAACAGGCGAGGCATTCACTCGATCAGCCGCTTCTACGTACAGCATCCCGAATGGTGGTTGGGTGCCGTGGGCTCAGGTCTCGACTGGTCGATCCCCGAAGTGCGGCAGCACATGTTCGCATTCATCCAGGAGATCTGCCAGAACTATGATATCGCTGGATTCGAGTTGGACTTCATGCGATTCCCCAGCTTCTTCAAGGAGGAGGTGCCTGTCGAGCAGCGTACCGAGATCATCACTCGGTTCGTGGCGGAAGTACGCGTCTTACTTGACCGAACAGCCAAACCTGGCCAGCACCGTTGGCTCGGTGCCCGACTGCCGTGCAAACTGGACATGCACGCAGACATCGGCATCGACCTGCCGTCACTGGTCGATGCGGGAGTGGAGATGGTCAACCTGTCTCCTTCCTATTTCACGTACCAGGCACACGACGTGGCCAAGATCCGGCGGATTGTGCCGGATGCGGCTCTCTACCTGGAGATGTGTCACAGTACGATGACGGGCCAGCGTCTGACCACGACCGGCGGCGACAACTTTTTGTTCATGCGAACCACGGACCAGCAGTTCTACACAACGGCCCACGTGGCGTATCGCCGCGGCATCGATGGCATGAGCCTGTTCAATTTCGTCTACTACCGCGACCACGGTGTTCCCGGGCGTGGTCCGTTCAACGAACCTCCGTTCCACGTCATCAGACATCTGGCCGACCCCGAATGGCTCGCGAAGCAACCACAATGGTACTTTCTGGCAGAGAACTGGTTCACCAAATCCATGGGACAACTGCCGGCCCGATTCGAGAAGGGCGATGCACGCACGTTTGAACTCGATATGGCGCCGACCGAGCACCAGTCGACAGACGGCATCTTCCGCCTGATGACCGCCGAGGATATTTCCGATCGCCAATGGATGGCGAAGGTTAACGGAACAACGCTGGAACCCATCAGCTACGTCCACAAGCCATTGACCCACCCCTACGAGTCAGGCATGGGCGGACAGGCCACGTACGCGTGCTTCAAATGCCCGCGACGACTCGTCCGAGACGGGATCAACAAAATCGCGTTGATCCTGGAGGACGGCAGGCCGGCGACTCTGCGATATTGGGATCTGGTATTGCCGTAGCGTGGCCTTCCCCTAGAGGCGTATCGCGGCCCAAAGCCTCGGCAAGGTCGCTCCGGATTGCCTCGCTGGTGTTTCGGGCTACTATGAATTTGGGTAGCACTTGACGGCAGCGAACCTGCGGATCAACCACGAATCCAAGTACGGCGAAGCGGAGGTGACAGATGTTTTCACCACGGAAAGCCAAAAGGCGATGGATTGTGTTCCTGGGAACGGGCCTAGTGCTGGGATCGACGGGAGCCGTATTCCAACGATGTGTTTTGCACGCTGCAGCACCGCAGCAGGCTGTTGCCAAGTCCAGTCCCGGCGATGACCAGGTCGATACCAGTACATCGAGCGGCGTGGACACGGGCGGCCAGCCCTTAGACGTCACATTTCATGCCGATGGAAGCGTATCCATCAAGGCAGGCGACGAATCGAGAAAGCTGCCCGGGCCCAAGTTTCGCACGGAAACGCCAAAGCTCTTGCGAGGCTCGAGCGGGATCATACTCAGGCTGGATCCGGAGGTCGGCTCTGCCTTCGAACGTCTGATGCAGGAACGCGTTCCCGTGCTACGGGAGGCCGGCATTCGAAAGGTCACGCTGAAGGTTGCGGTTGACGGGAACGAACGGACGCACTCGTTCGAGTTGCAGGATGCTACGCTGCGCGAGCGTTTGACGGATCGACGCAAAGATGTGCGACAAGCTGCGGCTCGGGAAGCTCTCGAGAAACTCAAAGGCGAAAATGGGCGTCATCGTAACGAAGCCGTGTGGGCTATTCGAAACGCAAAGAACGCCAACTTTGACAGAGGTCCGTTTCTTCCAGTCGTCCGGGGGCTGATTGCCGATGGGAAAGACCTTGTGCCAAGCCTCGGCGCACTGTTGATTGTCGGCGGCGATGCGTCGGATGTGCCGCTGGTCGCTCGATACAAAGACCACGAGAAGCAAATGGTTCGGGCCTCTGTCGGTTATGTCCTGATCGGTCTCGACTGGGGCAACACAAACCCGACTACGGGCGAGACGGTTCTGCAACTGCTGAACGACCCGGACTCGGTGGTGAGGACGACTACGTATAAGGCCATGAATGGCTTTGCCACGACACCTGAGATCGACGCACGCCTGATTGAAATGAGCGCCGGTGCCGACTCCCAAGCGGGCGGAGAGGCTTACGACGTGGTCTACTACGCAATGCGTTCGCTGCCGTTGATTCGCAAACCGGTGGCCGAACGATTGATCGAACTGATACATCCCAAGTCCACATTAGCGTACTGGGCCGTCTGGGGATTGAGTCGCACCAAAGCAACCGAGGACGCTCGTCCATTGGTGGTCAATACGCTGATCAACGTGCTTGACACTGAGGTTGACGCCGGGACACGCCATGCCGCGATGTTTGGACTCAGATGGCACAAGACGGCAACGGCCACAGACAAGCTGGAACAGATCCTGGAGAGCCCTTTGGAGACAAACGAGGCTCGAAAGTACGCGGCCCAGATGCTTGGGAGGGAATTCACACCGGGCAAAACCGACACAAGCACTAAAGAGATGGAAGCTCCACCCGCTCGCGACTTGAAGCTGTGGGAGAGAATTGCCCAGGCGCAAGACGCCAAATTGCGAAGCGCGGCCTTGGAAACGGTTGCGAAGATGCTTGACTTGGGGACAGATGTCACCACGGCGTTGGAAGCCCTGGCAAAGTCACGAATGGTTGGCTTCGACCGCGAGCCCTTTGTTCCGCTGGTGCAGCGGTATCTGACTCATGACGACGCAGATGTACGATCGCGGGCATTGCATGCCTTCAGCGCCCTGGGCAGCGGTTCGATCAGCAGCAAAGCGTTGTTGGCTCTGCTGGACGATCCGAACCCCGCGGTGCGAGGGGCAGCCGGGCAGACCGCTGTGACACTGGACCCAAAGCTCGAACAACCGGAAACGGTCGAGATTGTCCGTCGGCTACTGCACGATTCCGACAAGGACGCCGTTCAGGCTATCATCTACAGTCTGCCCGGGCTACCGCTATCGAAAGAGATCGAAGACAGGATGATCGAACTGTCCTATGACGCAAAGCTCGGTTATGACGCGGTGTACTACGGCTTGACGAATCGCCCCATTCTTCGCAAGCCGGCCGCCGAGCGTTTGATCGAAGTGGCTCAGCACAGCCAGAGCGACAACGCGGGAAGAGCCGTGTGGGCGATGGGTCGCACCCCTGCATCCGACGACGCTCGCCCGTTGATTGTCGAGGCCCTGCAGGCTATCGTCGATAGCCAGAGTAGTGGCTATCAGTACAACAACGCCAAGCAGGGGCTGAGACTACACCAGCAATAGCAGAAGGCCCGATCATGATTCCTCGAACACTCCTCTGCCTTGTACTGATTCAGTCGGCGGCATTCGGGGCGACTTACCACGTCGACAATCGTGCCGGCAGCGACGACCACGATGGAAAGACGCAGGAGACGGCCTTGGAAACGCTCGCTCGTGCAGTAGCGTTGTCGAAAACCAGCGACACGATCGTTTTGACGAACACTGGAATCGCCTACAACGAACCGATTGTACTTGTCCGACGGGGCGGGACGCCGCAGAAGCCGTTCACGATCGAAGGTAACGGCGCCGTTCTGTCGGGGCTGAAGGCCATCGCGCCGGACAAATGGAAGAAGACCGGCGACGACCTGTACTTCTTTCCCCTCAGCAAGACTCCCTACGGCCAACCGTACCTGGCTAACGGTGGCGAAAAGCTGGTCAAAGGCAGTGCGGCCGATGCTCTGGACGCGGAGCAATTCTATTGGGATCGTGAAGCCGGCATTCATTTCAAATGTGCCCCAGGAAAGACGCCCGCTTCCTACGACCTCGGTGCGACGTTGATTACCAGCGGATTTGCCACGGCAAGTGCCAGCTACATCGTCTGCAGAAACCTCATCTGCGAGTATTTTGCTAACGACGGCTTCAACATGCACGGCGACTGCCGCGGCATCTACCTGGAGAACGTGGTAGCCCGCTACAACGGCGACGACGGTATTTCCATCCACGAATCGGGCGGATTGGTAGTGCGCGGCGCACACGTGCATCACAACACGTTCGGGCTGCAGGACGTGAACGCGGCTCGATCCTTCTACAACGGCGTCCTGGCGGAACATAACCACATCGGCGCCAGTTTCCACGGCGGCTTCTACAGTCTGGTCGACTGCCATTTGCGCGACAATGCGGCCTATCAGATCGACATTGTCGGCGCCTCGCCGAAACACTTGATCGGCTCGGACCACAACCCCATTTGCCGCACAACGCTGTTTGCCGGTAACGTGATCGCCGCGGGAAAAGATGACCAAGCGGGACTTCGCGTTGGTGATGGCGCCCAAGCGGTCGTCGAGCGTTCCGTGTTAACGGGGGGAAAGACGGGCGTCTTGGTCCAAAAAGGAGGCTCGTGTCACCTGACCGCCAGCGTCGTCGTCGATTGCGAACGTGCAATCGCTTCGGACTCTGCCGAGGTGTTCCGAGACTACAACGTCTACCATCCCGCACAGATGAGATGGTTGGGGGTCGATTACGGCCCGGACCAATGGAATGCGTTCCGCGAATCGGCTTCGCACGACGAGCATTCGACAAGCGGCCCGGTCGACGTCGCGCCAGACGGCACGGTCAGCTTTCCCGATGAATCACCCGCACGAGAAATGAAGAAGCCCATCGGACCGTCGGCACCAGTGGCACTCGACACTGCACCTTGAGTCGATGCGATGAGCGACTTGTCTGCTTATTCAAGAGGCGCGCAGCTTGCGAGCAATCTCGTTTAACCGCAGTGCCCAACGGGCCGCATGTCGGCCCAAATGCCCAGCCCGGTGGGCTTGGGGTTAAACGACTATTCTTGCGACGCTTCGTGCATGAATGTCTCCCAGTATGCCCTATCGACGGCGTAGGTATCCACGGGCGTGTCGTCGGACAGCTCCTTCGGCAGAATGCCGAAGTTTTGCATCTCGCGGATGTAGAATCGGTTCGGTCGAAAGCCGGGCATGTCGAATCGTTTGTGTTGCGTCAACCGATTCGAGGCATCCTGAATCGCGCCCAGAATCTCTTGATAGTCGGTATCGGACGTGTCTTCGAACACGGGCTTACCGCACAGTTCGAGCCCGCCGGCTTGGCGGCCAAGCGGGGCTCGTAGCAGGATCGACTTGTCCGGTCGGTCGAGATTGCACATGGCTTGGTACAGCGGTGCTTCGCCCAATTGGAAGTACGCCAGATGCCGAATCAGGATGATGTCGTAGGGATCTGTCAGCAACGGTTGCGGCGGTTCTCGTTTGCCGAACTGAAAATAGAACGCGTCCTTCTTCGGGTTGCGGTACGGCGGTTTGGTTGCCGTGTGGCATGAGGCACAACGCCGACGGATTGTCGCCTCGGGAAACTTGACCGTGTGAACGCCGCTTCCCAACGCGCCGTAGGTCCCAGGGTAGACAGCGCCCGATTCGATCCAGAGGCGTACGATGGTCTGCTCGCGAGCCGAGAGTCTTGCGTCGTGGTGGCTGCCGTCGATCAACGTCATCAGCCTGCTGGCGGAACTGCCAATCGTGCGGGGCGAGCGGTTACCGTCACTGTTTCGGCCGTCGACGACCAAACTGTTCGAGAACATGGTCCAGTAAGCCGTCGTGAAATACGGCGTGCGGTCGCCCGATAGATCAACCTCGCCGTCACGCCGATCGACATTGTGGCATTCGACGCAGTGACGATCGAGAATCGGCTGGATATCGCGAGGAAAATCCAAGACATCGGGGATGTCTTCGAAGGCGGCGGGCGGGCTGGGCTCTCGGCACATGGCCGCCAGGGTGATGGTTGACCGTGGGTGCGGGGCACGAAGTCGCTGTTCGTGGCATCCGACACAGGCCGTTGTTTCGCTTGGTTGAACGGTGACGAAGCTTTGCATCCGCTTTACGGACAAGTCGTTTTCGTCCAGAGCGACAAAGAACAGGGATCGCAGCGCCGGCACCTCCATGTAGGCCGAGCCGTCTTCTTCGACCGGCACGGTGCCGAGAATGCGTTCGATCATGAACGTTCCACCTACGGTCAGTGGCTCTTGGCCGTTCGAGAAGTTCGCCGGCCGAGGCAGCTGTTCCAGAACCAGTAGCTTCTTGATCTCGCCGCGCTCGACGCCCTCCATGTTCCGGCCTTCGTAAATGTCCGACAGAATCAGCCGGCCTGTCGGTTGTCGTTCGGAAAAACGAGATGTAACGACGGGCTCGCGCGGTCGAGGACGAAGCGGCCGCGGTTCGTGGCAGTCCCAGCGGCCGCCCGGTTCGTCAGGTCGATAGATGGTCTCGGTTTTTCCGTCCGAAGTCAGCAGGTGAAGTCCCTCTTTGTCGGCCACGAGGAAATGGTCTTCGGACAGCGGATAAGGGTCGCGGAAGTAGCGATTGCCGACCTTGCGAGCCATCGACATGTCGTCCGGTCCGCGGCTTGGATCGACGATCGTAACGATCCCCGCGTGTTCCGTTCGGCCGTGGCCGGGAGAGAACGAGGCAACCACCTTGTCAGTGCCGGGGATCGGTTTCGCATCGATCATGACGCCGCCTGGGTGCTGATTCCCAAAATAGACCATGACGCCCGTGCCGTCCGGGCTGATCGTCCAGAGATGGTGGTACAGCATCATGTGCCGGTCGACGTATTCCCACCGCATGTAGAGGACTCGCCCATCGGGCATCATCCACGGCGTGTTTTCCTGTTCGGCGTTGTTCGAGATCATGCGGATGTTACCACCGTCGGCATCACACCGATACAACGTCGCCACCTGAGTCCTCCAGCATGGCACGAAACGATGACAGCGGCTTGAACAGAACACGATACCGCCGTCCGGGGTGTAGATCGGTTCGATATCGTTGTCAGGCCCGTCGGTGAGCTGTCGGAGATTGGTACCGTCGACGTCGATTTCGTACAAGTGATACGTCTTGGTGCCCGCCTTGCGGTACGAAAAGAGGATCTTCTTGCCGTCGTAATGCACGTTTGGATCGCGGATTCCGCCTTCGGACACATCCAACAACACGGTTAGCTTGCCCGTTCGCAGATTCAGCCGACACAGGCGCGCCCCGTTGCCGAAGGCGTACCACATGTCGCCCTCTTTGGTGAGAGCCCGTTCCGTGTAGGGCGATTCCGTTTCGCAGTAGTGGCCAAAATTGCCGTACCAGTGGTCGTTCCCCGACACACGCTGGGCAAACACGATCTGGTCGCAACCGGCCATGGGACCGTCCAGCACCGCCTGTAGGATCGTCTTCGAACCAGCCTGTGCCGTGGACGGCGCGTCATCGCCTGACACACGGCTACTGAACAATCCGATAGGTGCCGTCGCGCAAACGCACCATACCCAAACCGCGCGCCATCGTTGTGGCATTGTTTTTGTCACGCAAGTCTTCATGATCTCGTTTCTTTGTGGTGCAGCAGGAAATGCCGCACATGCTGGGTGGACCGCTCGACGCAGTGCGGATTGTCGATACGCTCCTGGCGACCACGATCGAACAAATGCGAGGCATGCTGGCATCGAAGGAGAAGATACTAGCCATGGCGCACGAGAGTTGCTCGTGCGCCATTGAACTGGCCAACCAACTCGTGTGCGATCATGGACTCGCTCACAATGTCCATCCGGAACGATATTCGCGCCGGATGTACTGTTCGGTTTCGGGGGCGTTAGTGGCACACAGGTTCTTGCCGTCCCACTCGATCTTCTTGTCTGCGCGGATGGCCAAGTTACCCAACAATACCGTTTCGGTTAGCGGACCGGAGTAGGCGAAGTTCGACGCCGCCGGCGGCCCGCCCTTGCACGCGGCGATCCATTCGGCATCCTCGTTCGTCACGCGTGGGATTGTCTTGGGCGGTTCCTGGAAGTCGTCCAGAATCGAGCCTGGTGTGATGACCCAGTCGGTTCTGCCTCGCTGGAAATACATCTTGCCCTTGTCGCCCACAAGGATCCCGTCCATCCTGCTGATCTCCTGGCCATCGATGATTTCATCGGGCGGGAGATTGCGCTGGTCGCCCCGCTTGCCGTCGTACCAAACCAATTTGACCGGCGGCTTGTCGCCACGGGCAGGGAACTGATACGTGATCGTCGACCACAAAGGCGGTGACTCGTCGGTTGCGCCCTCTGATATCGCTTCGACCGATGTGGGACTGCCGAGTTCCAGCGCCCAGAACGGCATGTCGATGATGTGGCAGGCCATGTCGCCCAGGGCACCCGTGCCGAAGTCCCACCAGCCTCGCCACTTGAACGGCACATACGCCGAATGATACGGCCGTGATGGTGCCGGGCCGAGCCACAGGTCCCAATCGAGCGTATCCGGTACCGGCGGCGTGTCTGTGGGGCGCGTCAAGCCTTGCGGCCAAATCGGACGGTTGGTCCAGAAGTGCGCCTCCCGTACCGGGCCAATGATCCCGGCGCGAACCAGCTCGACGGCGCGCCGAATAGGCTCGCCCGCGTGTGCTTGATTGCCCATCTGTGTGGCGAGCTTCATCTCCGCGGCGGTCTCAGTCATGAGCCGAGCTTCGTAGATGGAGTGCGTCAGCGGTTTCTGGCAATAGACGTGTTTGCCCATCTTCATAGCCATCACGGACGCGACGGCATGGGTGTGATCGGGCGTACTGACCGTGACCGCGTCTACTTCCTTCTTGTGTTTTTCCAGCATGACGCGGAAGTCTCTATATCGCTTCGCATCCGGGAACTTCTTGTATGTCTTTGCGGCGCGGTTGTCATCGACGTCGCACAGGGCGACGATATTGCATCCTTCGGCAGCGGTGTCCTTGACTTCGCCCGCCCCCTTTCCGCCGGCCCCAACGCTGGCAATGCTGAGCCGCTCGTTCGCACCCCAGGCCCGCTGAGGAATGAAAGTGAAAGAAAACGCGGACGCAGCAGCAGTGCCGACAAACACTCTCCGGGTAACTCTTTGCCTGTTCATTTTGGCTCCTTGTTGTGCACGTTGAGACGGATGATGAAGTTCCGATTTCCGATCCAGGGCCCTGTAAACCAGAACGTAACAAGCCAATTGCCGCCCCGCAATGACTCGTGATGACATTCTCGTGACATATCTGCGAGTTAGAGCAAACTGTCGAACGGTCTCCTTGTCATCGCAGTTTGGCGGCCCGCGCGAACGGTGCGTCCATCGTCTCCGGGAGCATGAATACCTCGCCATCGCGGTTGCAGTAGTACAGGCGAGATTTCGACGGTTGTCGGCCGTGGCCGTCGGCCCAGAGGCCGTAGAAGTCTGGTTGAGCGTCCACGGGGCGGCGGACGTAAGTGTGGTTGAACTCACTGTCCTCGGTCATCTGCCGGACCATTCGCCACGTGGCACCGGCGTCTTCGGTCAGCCACATGGCGATCTCGCCGCCGGGATTGTACGGCTGAGGGCCGGTCTGGGCGGGTGCGATGATGCGCCAAGTCGTGTCGGAATCGATGTACAGCGGGCCCGTATCGTAGTTGTTGTCCGACGTGAAGGCTTCGCAAATCTGCCATTCGCTGCCAGTCCAGCGAAATGTAGTCCACGTTCGTGGGTCGTTCTTCGGGCCGGACTCGTAGCCGCCGCTGGTGACCGCCAGGATGATTGGATTGCCTTTCGAATCGTAGTTTACGTCTTTCATATAGACGTTGCGATTCTTGGACCTGAATTCAGCCACCAAAGCCGGGTTAGTTGCGTCTTCCAACGGTGTCTGGAGCACCGTCCCGTCAGCGGTCTTCCAGGTGGCGCCGAAGTCGTCGGTTTGCATGTAATATAGATTCGTGCGCCAGTTGAGTCCTTTGCCTGTCGGATGCATGTTGAAGGCCGTACCGACCTTGCCGCCACACGGAAAGCTGACTTGGTAGTGCCCCATCTCGATGTGCGAGACCAACGTGCGATCCGTCCAGTGCGCGCCGTCCATGCTGGTCCACGTGTTCAGGCCGCGTCCGCCCTTGTAGTAGGTGTGTAGAAATAGAAAGCCTTTTCCCGGCAGGAACCATGGCTGCGGGTACGAGAAGTTGCCGATCCAGACCAGCTCGAACTGGTCGATGTCGTAAGGCTTCGCGCTGCGTGAAATATAGGAAGGGCGGCCTGTGCCGTGACTGCTCGAGAAGATCCGGATGTAACCACTGTCGCCGATGTTGATGACCGGATTGTCATGCGCGTCCGTGGTCTTCTTATCCAGCAGCGTCGTGGGACGAGCGACCATTCCCGTCGCGTGGTCGTAGTACGAGACCATGTGGTACAGCGTCGTATTGTCGCCATCCGTGCCGCCGTAGCAGAAAAACGTCTTGTTCGCTTCCGGTGCGTACCAGGCGAAAGGAATGTGCTTGGCGCAGTAGGTGCCAAGGCCGCCACTGTACTTGTAGACGTACTCGCTGTTTGGCAGCAACTGGTTGTAGTACCAGATGCCACGAAAGCCATCGCCCTTCTCGTTGATCAGGCAGTCGCCCAGTTTGCACGGGCTTGCCTTGAGAGTCGCGGGCGGTGTGCTGACCAACCCTTCTTCCGATCGGCTGTCGGCGGTCCACCGAGCCAGAAGTTCGTCGTCCAACGTGCCGCCAGTTTGCCCAGCGCACACGGCAGACGCCTCATCGGCCGTCAGCGTCCGGTTCCAGATGCGAATGTCGGTCATGCGGCCGCGCAGTAGACGATCGTAGTCATTCAAGCTTCCCACGAACACGTCATCCGCCTTGCCGTTGATTTCGCCAAGGGCCTCGGTTGTCGCAGCCAACTTGCCATCGACATACAGGCGGATTACACGGCCGTCATAGGTGCCCAAGTAGTGCGTCCAAGTCTGGGCAGCAGGAGCGGCGACGTTCGCATGGGTGTAGGTTTCGGCCTTGTGCCGCACGAGCATTCGCACGCGGTCTTTGAACAAGTAGAACGTGAAGTTGCCGCCCGCGATGCCTTGGTTCAAGAACACCTGGTCTGCGTCAACACTATCCAGTTTCACCCAAGCTGCAACGCTCAACGCCTTTCTATTCAGCGATACATCTTTGGCCGGAACGACCAATACGCCTTTCGCATCGAACACAACCCCATCGTCCGGCGGCGCGGCAGCCGGCAACCGCGCACTCAGGCAAGTCATCACGAGCATGAGGGCAACGAGTCTGTAGCGGGCGTCAATCATGGGTGAAATCCTCTGTTGCTCTTGACGGCATTGTGAGAGCTGCAGCGAACGGTCCAGACTACTTCCAAGCACATGAGGGTACAAGGACGCCTGATCAAATCGCACCATGGTCGCGGGCATTCCTAGTGGCGGGGCTGAACAGGAGATAACAGAGGAAACGGAGCGAGACTTCTCAGTTTCCCCCGTTTCCTCCCGTTCATCAGCGACTCACCAAAATCACATGTAAGAACGAAAGGGACACGCATCGTCTCACTCCCTCGGGTGACGCGGACCTACTGATGATGTATGCTGACGTATGCTTCGATCGGTGAGGATTGCCACATCTTTCTTTAACCCCAAGCCAGAGGCGTGCGCGTATTCCAGGGACGTGCACGCCTCCGGCTTGCGGTTAAACGAGCCGTCGCCGACCGACAGCGGCCGTCGTGATCGCTCCGGGGGGTGGGGATCATGGAGAAGGAAACAACCGTCCGTCACCAGTCGTGGAAACGGTTCTTTCGTTTCCGCTTGCGTTCTTTGTTCATTCTTTTGACCTTGCTCATCGTCGCTGGTGGAAGTTGGCTGGCTTGGTGGCGGACTCCGATCAAGGTCGACCGCAAGGTGCAACAATCGGGCTGGGACCATTGGGCAGGCTGGGACCATCGGATAGAAGTTATAGTTGAGGCGGAACGTCGCGGCGACCAAGCCGTCCTTGACGCCATGGGGGGCGAGGTAGTCGCCGGTCGGCGTGGGCCGGCCGTTCGTCATCGCAAGGACATTCACTATCGCGAGACTTTTCAACTCGTTCGCGACTTGCGCGGAAATCGCCTCAAGCAAGGGCCATTGGTTGTCTGGGATTCGCTGGGCAACAAACTCCGCGAAGAACACTGGCGGGACGACAAACTACATGGTCGCTGGACGGATTGGGATCCTTGGGGAGGGAAACTTGCCGAAGGCGAATATCGCGACGGAAAGAAACACGGGCGTTGGAGGACGTATCCCGATGGTTCTCTAGAGCTTGAAGAGGAGTACCGCAACGATCAACGGCTCAGGCGAACTTACTTCTGGGACAACGGTCAGCGGCGACGGTCTCTCTCTTTTCGTGACAGCAAATCTCACGGAACGGAAACGGCTTGGTACCGCAATGGCCAGAAGGCGCTAGAAGTCACCTTTGCCAATGGCAAACGTCAGGGTCTTGTGCGTGGATGGTTTCCCGATGGCGGCGACAAACTGCAAGGAGAATTCGCTAATGATCGACAGGTGCGCCGATGGGTTTGGTGGCAGGAGGATCGTTCGGTGTGGCGCGAGACCACGTTTGTGGGCGGCAGGCAGGTCGAAAACACCGGTGCCCCACGACTATTAGTCGTGCCCCGCGAGGCGGCACGCAAAAGCGGCGCAGCGCAGAAGATCGCTGAACAGCTTGAGCAAGAAGGAGTTACATTCGAGTCCCCGAAGCCCTTGGGAGATCTTTGTGGCTTCTATCGGGACGTGTACGGTATCAATATTCTGATCGACGAGCCAGCTCTTCATAAAGCGGGGATTGATCCCAGTCAGCCACTGCCAGGGGAGCCCCTCGAGATTAGCGGTCTGTTGTCATTCGAAGCCACCATGCGTCTGCTGCTTGAACCACTGGGTCTCACGATGACGTATCGGTACGAGTCGCTGCTAATCACCTCGCTGGAGAATGCCCAGGACTGGCAGGATCGAACGGGCGTCAGTCAAATCCTCGAAAACCCGAGGTCCGAACTGGCGCGTGACTTCCGACAGGATACCCGTCTTGAGTTCATCGATACTCCTTTGGAACAGGTCTTGGCATTCGTTCAGGACATGCACGCCATCACGATTCGCTTCGACGAGTCAGCATTTGCGGAGGGCGAGCCTATGGAGAACTACGCCAAACTCCCCGTGACCTCGAATCTCAAGGGCATCACGTTGGCATCCGCCTTGCAGTGCCTGTTTGACGGTCTCGGCCTGACTTGTGTGGAAGAAGACGGTACGCTTTTGGTGCGTCCCAGAGATCCGAGCACCCCGCCCCCAGCAAGATTTGGTCCATCGCACGCGAGCCGGAAACGAAAACCAGTGCCGTGAGCCACGTCCCTAACTCGCGTTTTGGGCATGCGTGGTTCCGGCCCGGTGGAGGCAAAATCGTTGCCAAATCGCGTTGGCGTTGCGGTGACGTGCCTTTCAGCGCAGAATAGATGAATATGCAGGATTTCTGTCCATTGCTTTGGTGGTTGGAGGGTAAAGAAAACGTATGTCACGCCAATCTGTTCAGCGAATGATGCTCTGTCTGGGAGTCCTTGCGAGTCTACCGTCTGTGCTGATGGCACAACTGCAGTCGGTCGACGAGGCCATGGCAACCGCCAGCAGAACGGGTCGGCCGGTTTTCGCCATGGCCGGAAGCAAGACGTGACCGCCGTGTGTGGCGCTGCTCGAGCGACTGCAGACTGACCGGTCGCTGGCACGCTACGCGGGATGGTTCGTCCCGCTCAAGATCGAAACGAATGGCGCGGAATGGGCCAAATGGTCCCGGCAATATCGAGCCGAAGGACGCGGCATTCCGATCATCTATGTCATTCGCGCTGATGGAAAACAACTCTTTGGTAGGAGCGGTTCCTTGCCCGGCATGGAGTTGCCGGTGATGCTGCAACAGGCGATTGCTCAAGCGGGCACGATATATAGCGACAAACAACTTGAACTGATGGGAACCACGCTCGAAAAGGCAAAGCAATCATTCGACAACGGCGACAACGCGGCCGCCGTGCAGGAGCTCAGTAGGCTTCGCCAGTTCGGTACGCTGGGGAAACTTGGCAGCTATGCGAAGGTGGCTACCGACGCGGACAATTTCGCTGAGACACTGGCCCAGCAAGGCAAGACTGCTCTGGCTGAAGCCAAGAAGAAGCTGGAGGGGGAAGACTCTAAGCTTGAAGGTTGCCTGGCGTTGATGGAGACACGCCGTCATTATCTCGCGTTGACCCCGCTCAAAGAAGACATCGTCGGCGCCATCACCGAGGCGCGTACCGATGATGACCTGCGCGACATGCTCAAACGCGCCGAGAAGCTGGATCAGGCCCGCGCGGCTTTGCTGAATCCGGCCGGCAAACGTCGTGCTTTGTTGACTCTACGCCGCATTGTGACAGACGACGCGGGTACCCCCGCAGCAACCTTGGCAGCCGAATGGATTCGTGAACACTTTCCCGAGGAGACTGTCGACATACCCGAAAAACCAACCCCGCCACCCAAGCCGGAAGAAGTCCCTGCCGAGTCCGACAAGATTCAAACCTGGACGAGCGACAACGGACACAAGGTGGAAGCAGAGTTGGTGGGGTATGGATACGAAGAGACGACGAAGGCCCCGTACGTTGTGTTGAAGACGCGCGATGGCAAGGAAGTCAACGTGCCGTTTGCACGTCTTGCCGTCGAGTCACAGGAGCTCGCCAAAGAACTCGTCCAGCGATTGCGCGAAGCTGAATCGAAAGAATGATGTCATGCCTAGACTGAATTGCAGCGCGTGCTCGAAAGCCATCCGCGTCGACGCTTCGCTGGCCGGAAAAAAGGTGAAATGCCCCCACTGCGGCGAGGTCAACGCGATTCCAGAGGCCACAAAAAATAATGCGCCGTCGATGCCAGCCGCCGCTTCTCCGGCTGCAAAGAAACCACCCGTGGCCAAACCTCCTGCCAAGGCCGCAAAGGATGCGAAACCTCTCGCACAGACTGCAAAGCCTCCCACTAGCGGTGAAAAGCCTCCTGCTAAGACCTCGAAATCCGCACCAGCGGAAGAATCACCAAGCCCTCAACCCGTCTTTGTCGATTCGGGGTCTCGTTCTCCCACCGCTTCGGTTCGTGCGCGTCGCAAACAATCAGCCGCGCCAACGCTACTGTTCGTTGTTGGTGGCGGAGGAGCCGTTGTTGCGCTGGTGGTAGTCGTTGCTCTCGTGCTGAACAGCCAATCCACAAACGAGGAACCATCGGCCGGCAATTCAAAGCCGACTGCAGCCGCCAATCAGGGACTTCCGTCAACCGATTCGGTGGCAGCGAAACCGCCGCGCGTGGAACCGATTGACGATGTGTCGATCAGTGTGGACGACGTGCTTATGGTATCCGTCGACGCGGCCAGCGGAGATGGACCATCGTCGCCGTTGCGATATGAGCTTGGTCCCGGTGCACCGACCGGCGCCCGTATCCATCCCGATACGGGTCAAGTCTCGTGGAGTCCGACTGAAGCGGACGTCGGCAAATCATGCCAGTTCACAGTATCGGTTGCGAACGCCAAGGGCGATGGCCCTAACGCGACCATCGACTTCCAGGTTTCGGTGACGCCTTCGACGCAACCACCCACGAACACTGTGGCCGATGGACAGGGAAGCGAAACGCCGGTGATGGATCAAGGTGATCAGCCCGAACCGACGAAGGTCGCCGCTGTCGTTCCCAAGACCGACTTGCCGGAAATGCCGCCAGAGAAGCCCGAGCCCACGACGCCTCCGAAAGCGGAGGTAACAACCTCAACCTTGCCGGAAACTGCAGAGGGCGGTTTCACGGAAGACGAAATCAAAGGGATGCTTGGGCTGTATGACACCCGTTCTCTTTTCTCGACCAAGGAGTATCCAGCGCTGCGGCGCATGCTTGCCGACCGGTTCGAACGACAGAACGATCAGGAAATCAAGGCTGCATTCGGTGCGGATTACGATTCGATTTCCGCGTGGTTGGATGAGAACAGTCTGCTGAAAGAAGAGTTGTACACCGCCATTGACCCTGAGGTGGATGACGTCCAGAGCGTGCTTCAAGTTTTCAAAGAGTTGAAAGAGAAGTTCGCCGACAAGATCGAGCAGTACGGGAACCTGGCCGTCGCCATTGCGGTCACTTGGGACGACCCTAAGGCCATCTACGATTACGCTCATCATCAGCGAAGGGCTAAGTCGACGATGCCCGACAAGTTGACCGGCGCGGCTGAGAACTTCGAGTATTTCCTGAAGACCGAGCAGTTCATGCAGGGACGTGGAAAGTGGTTGCCTTGGGAGTTCTTGGTGCACGTGGTGAACCACAAGACACCAATGGCGGAACGAGAGTGGGCACTGAAGAGCTATCTCGCGAAACGCGTAATGATCGGCAAGTGCTACGCCGAGGTGCCGTACGACCAAGTGATGCTGGAAACGGGCAGCGCGCAGGCCAGACTGAACGATCAGGTGTACACGCTGGCCAACCTTTCGGAATATGGCGGCGTGTGCGCCCATCAAGCCGACTATGCGTCCCGCGTTGGCAAGAGTCTGGCCGTGCCGGCGGCCTACGTTGGTGGCGAATCCGCGTACGGCGATCTGCACGCGTGGGTCATGTGGGTCGAGTTGAAGGCGGTGACGTCCAAGAGCATCGTCTTCTCGCTGGAATCCCACGGGCGATACCGCGGCGACAAATACTACGTCGGAAACCTTAAAGACCCGAAGTCGGGACAGAAGACGACCGATCGTCAGCTGGAATTGCGACTGCACACGGTTGGCATGGACCCGGTGGCCAAACGGCATTCTGACGCGGTCATGGCCGCATACCCGGTCCTGAAAGAGAAGCTGGACTTGGGCATAAACGATCAGATCTCGTACATGACCCGGACGGTCAATCTGTGTCCCGGCAACGAGGAGGCTTGGACGGCGCTGGCGGGAATGGCGTCGAACGAGGAGGTCAAGGAAAAGCACCAAAAACAGATGACGGGGATCCTGACTCAGTTGTTCAATAACTTCGCCAGCTTCCCCGACTTCACGTGGACCATCTTCGACGACTTGATCGCTTACGAAGAACGATTGAAGGAACGCATCAAGTTGTATGAACGTCTGGTGCTGTTGTACCAGATGGCACAACGCCCCGACTTGGCATGCGAAGCACGACTTCGGCTGACTGATCTGCTGATGGAAGACAAACGAGAGATCGAGGCGGTTGACGGGCTGGCTGCGACTGTCTATTTGTTTGCTGACGAAGGTCGCTATGTGCCGCAAATGCTGGACCGTATCGATGAGATCTGCCAGGACGTAGAAGGGGCCACACCGCATCTGCTGCGATTCTACGCTACGTTCCTGCCGAAGATTCCTCAGATGCGCGGCAGCCGGCCCAGCAAGTACTGTATGGAGATGTTCGAACGCGGAATCGCCAAGTTTCAGAAGCACGGCCAGCTTGCATTCGCACAAGGGTTCCAAGCCCAGTTGACCGAAATCGAAGCAGGCCGCGGGCGCAAGAACTGAAATCAGCCACACGAGAAAGAAGCGGATCGGCCGGCGAGGATCGGCATATTCTTGCCCGTTCTTTGAGATCTGAGAAACGGGGCAAGGAAATGGGAGGAGAGTCTTCCCCTTTCAGTTCCATCACAGCTCGCCTTTGCTTGCCAGCTAGCTGCTCAGGCTGAACGTGCGAGCAACGTACCGGCGGAAACGCTGTGCGAGCGATCGGTAGCCGGCAAAGACGCGGGCTTGCCCTGTGCCGCCGACTACGATTTGGCGGGCTTGGTGGTCGATGTGGCAACTAGCCTGATACGCTGGCTTGAGCGATTGCTTGCGTTCGTCAACGCTGTCGCGTGTGGGTAAGCCGCTGCCACGACGTATGGCAGGACCTTGCGCTGCCGAACGGATGTCTTGTGTTGAAGTTTCCTTGATCTCCGTGCGGAGCGTTGCTCCCGGGCACTGTTCCAGCAAGATCTCCGCCGTTTGTCCAGGACGCACGAATTCCATCTGCGATTCGTCGATCGCAAGCACGGCCTCCAGGCACCGCGGGTCGCCGATACGGCAAATGACGACGCCCTGGCCCAGGTGCGCACCGACGTTTCTTGTTTCAAGCGGCCGTCCCGTCCAGAACGGCAGAAGTCTCCCCGTATCGTCCGCCTGATCGACTCGTGACGGCGAGAAAACGATACCGTCGGTTGGCGCGACCAGCTTCAGCTTCTTCGCGTCCGAACGACGACGTTCGAGGCTTTCATGCACCGCGTCCAGGGCCTCACGAGTCGGTTCGATCTCTAACGCTGCACTCGCGTCGCCGCGCAGGTTGCGATTTCGGAGGCTGTCCAGCTTTGCGGACAACTGATTCCGCTCGGCGATCAATCGTTCCACCGATAACTGAATGTCCAGGTTCTCCAACGTTACGACCGGTTGGCCCTTCCGGACTCGTTTGCCCGGCTGAATGTGAATCTCTTCCACCGTGCCTTCAGCGTCAACGTACACCGAGGCAGCCTCGCGCAACTGAACTGTGACGCCGCATCGGACGTAGTGCGGAAATGGAACCACAGCGACGCCGAATGCCGCCACACAGATCACGCCCACACCAATTGCCAGACGCGGCTTCTTCACTTTGTCCAGGGCTCCCGGCTGCCAAAGGAATGCGCCCAGTTGCCAGATCGGACGAATCAACAGCCCGTAGAATGCCACGCACATTAGCAGGATCCCGACGCTCTTCAGGCCATACGGCTCGAACACGCGGTACAGAAACCATAGGATCGACGCTACCACGATCCAGCGATAAGCCGTAGACGCCACCGCGTAGACGCCCAGCAAGACTCTTCTGCGTTTTGGCAAGAATCGGTCTGGCACCTGCTGCAGGCCCATCAGCCACTGCATTGACGCCCGTTGCAGGACGCGGAAGGCTTTCTGACGCAAGTTCGGGATCTCGACCAAATCGGACAAGATGTAGTAGCCATCGTAGCGCAGCAGCGGATTGGCGTTGAACACAACCGTGCTGACCGAACAGACGAACATCACGTTCAGGCATAGATAGTTCAGTAAGCCCGGCTCGCTTAGCCACCACAAGAACGTACAGATCGACGCCAGCACCAGTTCAACATACATCCCCGCGCCTGCAATCGCTGCACGCCGCCACTTGCTAGGCACTGTCCACGCGTCAGACACGTTACAGTACAGGCACGGAGTCAGCACAAGCAGCATCACGCCCATTTCGTGACACTGGCCGCCAAACCGCTTGCACGCCAAACCGTGGCCGATTTCGTGAAGGATCTTTGTGACGCCCAGGACTACGGCCAACCAAACCCAGTTCCCCGTGGAAAAAAAGTCGTGGAACGCTGGCAGCTTTTCTCGGAACGTGCCGAATTCGGCCGCCAGAAGCAGCAGTGCGGATATTCCCAGCAGCAGACAAACGGCAAAAGCGACCGGCGAGAAGAACCAACCGAACCATCGGTTCATTCCGTCAAGAAACCGATTGGGATTGATACCCCTGAAACGAATGCATAGCACATTGGCCAGGGCATTACGTCTTGCCGCGCGTGCTCGCTGGTCGTGACGGATCTGCAATTGTCGACCTTGCCCTTGTGCATCCGAAACGATCAACGAATCGCGGAAGGCGCGGCCCAAGAATCGCTCCAACTCGCGAAGCGTGATCTTCTGTGGCTGAAACCTGCGTTCGAACTCGGACTGAATCTGTTCCAGACTCGTCCCGCCGTCCAACATCTGCAGAATGGCGTACTCTTCTTCCTCAAAACGGTAGTACCGAAGCGCGATCGGATCTTTCAACACGATCTGTTCGCGTCCCAGGAACCGATCGCGCTGCACTTCCAGGTCCGGGCGCAGGCGCAGCGGAAGTGTGTGACTGGCGGAGTCATCAAGCGTGGCGCCAAATTGAGGCATCGCCAACGATCCTGCTAAGGCAATGTGCCGTTTAACCCGGAGCCGGAGGCGACGGCGGGCAGCTGGATGGACTGACCACACGTGACGCCGTCGCCTCCGGCTTCGGGTTAAACGAGAGAACCATCTATCTGTGATCCTACAACCAAAAAAGCACCTCCGTCTGGACCGTCTCGATCAGATCGCGGAACCACACATAGCCGATCGAACGACTGCCGCAGACGATCCGAGCGTTGACGGTCGTGCCGCTGCGCAACTCGGGCAACTCCGCGTCGTTGACCGCAACTCGCACGACCACGACGCCCGTTGCCGGGCCACGCACCTCCGCCGTCCTCTGAATCTCGACCACATGTCCCTCGAACTCACGCCCCGGATGCGTGTGCAGCGTGAAAAAGACTCTCAAACCGGTGCTCGGATCACTGGATTCGACCACATGCCGAATGTCCGATTCAGCGACATCCAATTCCAGGAACCACTCACCGTCGGGATCGACGATGCTCATCAAAACCTGACCCTTCTGGACAGGCCTCTCCTGCAACATGTCATCAACGTGCCACGTGACCACCTGGCCGGGACGCGGACTGCGTACGGTCAGTTGCTCTTGTTTGAGACGATACAATTCGAGTTGCCGCTCGATGCTCTCCTCTTTCTCCTTCAATTGAGTCAATTCGCTGGAAAGCCGATTTCGTTCCTCGGCAGGCAGATTCGCATGTTTCAACAGCGAACTCTGAATCGCGAGCCTTCTCTGCATGGTCGATGTCTTCCAACCGACCAATGTGGTCATGTCCAATTCCAGATCGCTGTTGCTCATGCGCACCAACACTTGATCGGCCTCGACCATCTGCCCGTGTACCACCGGCACCTCGTCGACCGTGCCGTCGATACAGGCGAAGATGTGTTGTTGCACAGCCGGCTGCAAGACGCCCCGTGCGCCAATCTGCAACTCGGCAGGAATCAGAACAAGGCCCAATATGGCTGCAACGGCCACGATCAGCGCGGTAATCGTCTTGGGCAGCGAACGAGGTGCAAAAGCGCTTTTGAATTTAGCCAAGCCCTTAACCAACGGCAGCAGGGGCAGACTGTTATGCGCCAAGGCATTGCCGAGAGCAGCAGCGCCATAGCGGGCGGCGGTTTCAGCACGCGTTGTCCGTTCCGCCGCGTCGCGGTCGTCCGTGAACTCGTCTACGATCAGCACTCCGATGGGCGGCGGGTTCGCGCCGTCTGGTCGCTCATCAGATTCGCGAGCCGGATCCAGCGGCAACACACCGACTGTGCGCGAGTGGGATTTGTCTACGTAGCGCCGGACCGCGCTCTCAAGCTGCTGTGGCAGCTCCGTATCAGCCTCGGGGTGCCAAAGTGGTTCGTCCGTGGCGGCGACAACCGTCGCTAGTTCGGACATGCGAGCGACTTCTTCGGCTCGCCGGTCGATGGTATCCAGACCGCTGACGGAAAGCACTTCGTATTTGCGGCCGCGGCGCACTGCCACACTCACGCGGTCCGCTTCCAGAAATCGTCTTCCTTCGTTGGCGATCGCGTACGCGGTTGCTCGCAAATCGAGACTGCCGTGAATCGCTCTAACATACTGCTCGGTGTGCTTCCAGACATGCCGGTCACGTTTGAATCGGCGCAGACGACGGTTCTTGAGGTAGTCGCTTGCCAAGTCGCACATTTGCGTCAGGAAGCGCAGATAACCGCGTTGCGTGACCGGCCCGCCACTGGGGCGTTGAAAGATCTCGACAATGCCCCGAACGCCTTCCTCTGTGGTCAGCACACCCAGTACCAGCAGCCATTCGGTTGGGTTGCCGGATTCTTCCTCGGATTCGGTCCCGGTTTCTGGCGGCACGAGTATCGAGTGAGCATCACCTGCGACTTTGTTCAGTAGAAGTGCATGACGAGCGGACGCTGCTTCGTCTTCGGCCAGCCCGGTCTTCGAGAAACTCGCGTGGTACCGCAACCGCAGGCTGCCGTTCTCGTCCGCCATCCAGATCGCACCACCTACGGATGCCAACGCCGACACGACGCGGGTGAGAAACTGCTCGAAGAACTCCTCTAACGGCAAATCGGACTGCGAAATCTGTGCAATTTCACGGACAAGTCGCCGGACTTCGGCTTTCGTCTGCTGGACCAGCAGCGGGTCAACCCGCTCGGGCGACGGGGAACCCGCGGGCTGCACCCCAAGCGCTGGAGAATCCGGCAATGCCTGGCCTAGGTAGGAGTCGACGGCGTCCACGGTTTGTGACTTTTCGTAGGGTGAGACAAATTTGCGCACAAGCGCGCATTTTGATACTTCGTCGGACGACAACGACGGTCGGCTTTGATCGGTGTGAGAGAAGTTGTTTATTTACGAAGAGGTTAGCTGCGGCGAGGCGCGCTCGGGATAACCGACGTTTCCCGCAAAGTCGTAACGAGCCGGCATTCTTCCCAGGATTTCCACAGCCGCGTCGTATCACCCCGAATCGGAGGCATATTGTCCCCCAGACAAAGATGCTCGTACAATCAAAGACCACCAATCAGAAAGTCCAACCAGACGGGATTTCACCATGCAGGAGAAGCTCCCCCGACGATTGTTTCTGAGAACCGGCGCCACCGCAGCTCTCGGCATGGGACTGGCGGGCAACGTGGCTGCGGACCAAAACGCTGAACGAGATACCGATTCCGTTCGCGAACCTGCGCGGGACATCCCCATTGCGGAAGAAGCTGACGTGGTGGTTTGCGGAGCAGGACCTGCCGGAGTGGCGGCGGCGCTGTCGGCTGCGCGAGCAGGTGCCAAGACGCGACTGATTGAAGTAAACGGGTGCCTGGGTGGTGTGTGGACAGCCGGACTGCTGAGCAACATTATCGACTACGGCAACAAGACCGGGATCATGCGGGAGATCCTGGACAAGCTGGACGAACGCGACGCCCGAATCTACAACGGCAAGTACGATGTCGAAACAATGAAACTGCTGCTGGAGGACATGTGCAGCGAAGCCGACGTGCGCATGCGCCTGCACACGCGAGTTGCAGCCGCTATGAAGGATGACGCGAATCGTCTGGCGGTGGTCCTGACCGAGTCCAAATCCGGTCGCGAGGCGTTCGCTGGTAAGGTGTTTGTGGATGCGACGGGCGACGGCGATTTGGGGGCACTGGCCGGCTGCGGTTTCGATTACGGTCGCCCCGACAAAGACGAAGGTCAGCCGATGAGTTTCATCGTACAGCTTGTCGGATTGGACTTGGAGAAAGTCAAACCGTTTGTCTCGGGACTGCCCGGCGAAAAGGACTGGGGCGCGTCAAAGGGCAAGCTGGCCAAGGAGATAAAACGCAGCTCGGGATTCGATCCCTCGTACGCTCACCCAACACTGTTCTATCTGGGCCGCGGCATCTTCACGTTGATGGCCAACCACGAGTATCAGGTCAAAGGCTTCGATGCAGACCAGTTAACCGAAGCAACCATTCGCGGCCGCCGCGAAGTCCACCGGATGATCGACGGGCTGCGCGGTCTGGGCGACATCTGGAAAGACATCGCCATCTGTGTATCGCCGGAGCGGATCGGAGTGCGCGAGAGCCGACGTATCCACGGGCTATACGAGGTCACGGCCGACGATTTGGTGAACGGAGCCCGGTTCGAGGATGCAGTCTGCCGATCGACGTTCTGCGTGGACGTTCACTCGACGAATCCCGACAAAAGCAAAGGGTTAGGAAACGAGGGCATGCGCGCCAAGCCCTACGACATCCCCTACCGATCGCTAATCGCGCGCGACGTAGACGGGCTGCTGCTGGCCGGTCGTTGCATCAGCGGCGATTTCTTCGCACATGCTAGCTATCGAGTGACCGGCGACGCCGTGCCCATGGGTGAAGCCGCCGGCGCGGCCGCGGCACTAGCTGCGCGAACGAAGCGGTTGCCGCAGGAGGTGCCGTGGGGGGAAATCCAAGAGCTAATCAAGAAGAATTCAAACGTCGCATGAGGTGGTGTGGGAAATCATACGACTGCGGCCGATTACTCCTGTCTGCCTCTTCCCGTTTCCGGCCCAGACCAGCTACACCTTGCTGCGTACGATTCCGACAACCACGCCGCGCACGGTCGCGTTGTCGACATAGATGGGAGCCATCTCCGAATTGGCCGGCTGCAAACGGATGCGATCTTCTTCCGGATACCAATACTTCAAAGTTGCTTCGTTCTCGTCGTTCAGCGCCACTACCATTTGGCCGTTTTCGGCCGTCTCGCAGCTTCGGCAAACCACGAAGTCGCCGTCGGTGATGTGTGCGTCGATCATCGAATCGCCTTTGACTCGCAGCACAAAGAAGTCCTTGCGGTTGAACATGTCCTCGAAGTCGATCCGCTCGTCCAGTTCGAATGCATGGTTCGTAAACCCGGCAGGCACGAAGCCGGCAAATGGCAATCCTGCCTCCTCAGCGGAAACCAATCTGCTTTGCTCGACCAACGGCTGCATTAACTCGATGGCTCGCGCCTTGTTGGGATCGCGGCGAATCAAACCCTTTCGCTCCAAAGCTCGCAAGTGACACATCACGCCGTTGGGCGACTTGATATCGAACTGCCCCGCAATCTCGCGCACCGTAGGTCCATAGCCGCGACGAACGATCAGATCGCGAATGAAGTCGTAAATGGCTTGCTGGCGCTCGGTTAGCTTGTCGGAACGCGTCATGGCTAATCCCCCGAAAGATCATCGCAGCCGTAAAACACTGAAATTCCGTTCACTATAATATACGCTTGTATACAGCCGCCCGCAAGTCTGCTACCGCGTCCAGCAGGGATTCCTGCGGCCTCGGCACCATTGAGCCTCGCGCCACGTGTTCATTCGCAGATATTATCAGCAATCAGCCGAACGCCGGAAAGCAGTGGCTGGCCGGTCTTCGCTGTGAATGAGATGGCCAAGGCTTCTTCGACCGGAACGGACGGGAAGCGTCGCATCACTTGCCGCCATCGGCCGCCTGTCTCTTTGACGATATCAAAGTCGCTGAGCACTTCCTTGCCTTGCAGTGCGACGGTGAATACGCGCCCGCCCACGTCAACCTCATCCGGCTCGGCGAAAAACAATTCGACCGTGTACGTCTTGTGTGATTTCACCGGCTCGGCCGGTCGCTTCAAGGCAGGCGGCAGCTCTGCGCCCCAATCGAAGTCGATTCGTGCATCGGTCTGCAACACGCAAGGGCCAGCGAACTTGGCGTCGTAGTAGGCTGCAGTCAACCCGCCCGGTCGGCCATCGACGGCGAATAACCGCTCTGCGGGG
The DNA here is from genome assembly GCA_964617665.1 of uncultured Pirellulaceae bacterium. Classification (GTDB taxonomy): domain Bacteria; phylum Planctomycetota; class Planctomycetia; order Pirellulales; family Pirellulaceae; genus JADHUC01. Next base: position 13,648 of record CAZUAH010000002.1, on the reverse strand, counting down.
ACGAATTCCTTCGGCACGGAAGGACTGCTCCAGCGCAAGGCAACCTTCCGGCGACGACCGTCCTGAGTAGATCGCGGACTGTAGTACTCGACCTGCGTGTCAACTTTCACGCCTGCTTCGAGTGCGATGGTACCGGATACCTCGCCGCGTTCTCCCCGGCGCAGGTTCTGCTCGTTGTCCAAAACAAGCTTGTCACCGATCCAGAGTCGCACTCCCTCGTCCGACTCCGCGTAGAAAGTGTATGTTTCGCTGAACTGCGGCTCGATAGCCCCCGCCCAGCGAATGCCGATGGTACCGCCAGGAGCGACGGACCTTCTTGCCACCGGTTCGATTCGTATGGTGCGGATGCCTTTGACGCCCGAGGCAATTACCCAAGGCAGCTTGGCATCGTCGTTCATCCACATCGAATGACGATAGAAGCAGTCGGGGTTTTCCGGCGTTGTTTGGATAGTCACCTCCGGTGAAGGACCGCCGACGCTGGGGAAATCCAGCCACAAGGTGCCGTCTTCGGCTGCACGGTCGCCCGGCGCGCCGAGGTTGATCCCCACTCGCTCGATCGGTCCCTCTTGGGCCACTTCACCCCATGCCGACCACTGCTCGAACCGTTCGGTCATCGGTACCAACGCCAACGACGTATAGACCGGATAATTGCAGGTGCAGTTCCCTGTCCAAGACGGCAAATTGAGGACTCCGCAGGCTGGCACGATGCTGTTACGGCAGCCCGACCGGAGGCCACTGATGTTCACCGTGCCGCTCTCCAGACGCGTATCATAAAACGCCGGCGTTCCCGATCGCATCGTCAGCAGGCCGCCATAATCAACGGCCGTTCGATCGCAGCCGTAGGTCTTCAGAAAATGGCGTCCTTCTTCAAGGCCAGTCAACGGATTACGACGAGGCGAAGGTATTGTCCACAAGTTGCCCTGATCGCCGGTTTCCGGATTGCCTTGGCGAAAACCGGTCTTGTCTATCTCTGCTTCCGGAACAACCCGGCCCGTGTACACGTCGACGTAGGCCTCGCGGTACTTCCCGTTTTGTTCCAACCAGCGGAGGTACTGATGGTAGCTCATCCCCTTGGGGTTAGGCCCGTATGGCTCCTCGGTAACCTGATATTTCATCACGCCGCCAACCACTTGGACGGTGGTCGGCAGCCCGCGTCCCGTTTCGTGTTGGAACTTCTCGTAGAACAGTTTGTGGTGATGGAACGTATCGCCAAACCAAAGAAGACCGAAGGGGGACTTCAGCGACTGGTCGTAGTTCTGTGTGCCCGTGTAATCCGCCGTGCCGGGAAGTGGCCCGGTGCGTCGAAGAACGGCAAACGGACCCTGTCGCGTCAGCTCGCTACCGGAAAGCCCCGCCTCGCCGCGCCACTTGCTGAGATTCGCGTATCCGTCGTCGCCCATTTCCAAACATACGACACCGCCAAGCGGACGCAGGATTCGAAACAACTGCCCGCCGAACTGCGATTTGTCAGCTATTCCCACCGCGTCGAGGTTCTCCGATGCGACGAGACTCGCCAGATATGGTGGCAAACCGAATTCGAGAGGATTGCCTTGGTGGACGGCGACCCGTACACCGTAGAGGCCCGCTTTGTCGAGTCGCTGGCGCAAAGCGTCAACCTTTGCAGCATCCGAGTCGATGGCGATGATTTGCAGTTCTGATTGCCGAAGTAATTCCTCGATCAAACGCCCCTTGTCCAAACCCAATACGAGCGAGTAGCCTTCGCTAACACCGGCCGTCGCTAGGAGTTCTTTCGTTTTCGCGCGCCAATGGTCGTTTGGCAGATCGAGCGACTGGACCTCCAACTCGTAGCGTTTCGGCTCGGCCGGCTCGGGACCAAGACAGAATAGGCTCCCGTCGCGGGTCACAACGAACAGTTTGTTGTCGGCAGCGAGCATCGTATGGATATCGCCGTCAACTCCCTCGAAGCCATCGCGGAAGCGATAAGACTTCCCGCCGAACTCGACGGTCTTCGCGGTCCCGGCCAGCACCTGGTAAACTTCCCCACCCACGTTCACTTCGGGCTTCAACGACTCGCCTTCGACGGGGCGGATTCCCTTTTGACCGATGGTCTGTTGACCTGCGTCGTGCCCCTCGGTGTTGATCTCCGGATCGACAACAAGGCGGCTCTCTTTGTCGGTCGCAACGAACCAGCCGCCCGGTACACTGCCGTGTCCGCCGTGCCCGAAATCGAAAACGTCCAATTGGCCGCTAGCCAGATCGAAGAACGCGGGAAAAGCCCGGCTGCTCGGTACGACCAGGCGATCGCCGTCGATCAGCAGATAACCTTGCGGCGATGGCCCGCCGAACGACATGGCCGCGTGAGGATGCTGCAGATACAGCGAACCGCAGCGATCGTTCATCCAGAGCACTTGCCCCGTTCTGGCATCCAAGGCGTAGACAAAGATCCCTTCGAACGGCCAGACACCAGCCGCGAAGTAAACGCGGCCTCGGTCGACGACGGGACCGCCACGTGTCGGCCATACGGAGATCAGCCGACCGTTGCCGATCGCCTTTCGCGCCAATGGCGACGCACGCCGTTTCCAAATCAGCTCGCCATTCTCAATGTCCAAGCAATACAGGTAGCCGTCGTCGGACGAGAAGTAGACTTTGCCGTCCCAGGCGGCCGGGGCCATGCGGACTGGGCCGTCGGCATAGAATCGCCAACGTTCGGCGCCAGTGTCCGTATCGAGCGCCGTTACGCGATCGTTCCGTGACGAACCAAACAGCAGCGTTTTGCCAACGACGATCGGCTCGTAACCCGCATCGAACTGCACGCGCTCCTGACGAACCTGCCAGAAGGCCGGCGTAAGCGGTGGATACTTGCGCTGCCACTGCAGATGAAGCTTGTCGGGTAGAGCCTGCGGCGAACATGCACTCCGGCCAGCATCACACCGCCACTGCGGCCAATCGCCGGACCAGCATTCTACTGTGACGCAATTGACGGCCAAGATGACAAAATAGATGAACGGCAGCCTCAATCTCGACATAGTTTCGCTCCTTCAAATTGCAGCACGCCGCCCGTGTACTGGTCGGTCCGGATCAATCATAGAAGCCGTACTCATATGCAGCGTCGTACATGGCCAGTACGTTTTCCGGCGGAACGCCGGCTTGGATGTTGTGGACGTTGTTGAACACGAATCCACCACCGGGCTTGAATGCCTCGATGTTTCGTCTCACGTGTTCGCGGACCGTATCAGGATCAGCCGTGGGCAGCACGTGCTGGGCGTCGATCGCGCCGCCCCAGAACGCCAACCGGTCGCCGTATTCGGCCTTCAAGTCAGTCGGATCCATGTCTGCCGCGCTGATCTGCACCGGGTTCAGGACGTCGATGCCGTTGTCCAACAAGTCCGGTATGTAGGTCCGACAAGCGCCGCACGTGTGATACCAGATCTTCGCTGACGTGCGCGGCTTGATGGACTGAACCAGCCTCTTCTGCCGCGGTTTGACCACCTTGCGATAGAACTCGGGCTGAAACAACGGCCCGCCTTGTCCGGCAAGATCATCGCCGATCATCATCACGTCCACCACATCACCGACTTCTTCGAGAAACGCGTCAAACCAATCGAGCCAGAATTGGAGTGTGCGATCCAAGAGCGCCTCGCAGAACTCGGGCTGTTCGATCATGTCCATGAACCATCGCTCAAGCCCCCGCATGTACCAGCAGATTTCGTACACCACGCCGCTGATGCCACTGACTACGGCGTAGGGCGTCTCATCGCGGATCGCAATGGCCCGATCGCGCAGATCGGCGAAACGGCCAGGATCACCGCCGTCGGGAAACGGGTAGTCGTCCAGGTCGTCGATCGTCGCGTCCGCCAGTGGATGCAGGGTGATGTCCATGTACAGCGGCTTGTCGTCGGGCATGGACCATCGAACGCCAAATTCGTCGGTCAAATCATGCCATGTGCTGCCGTCGCGCTCGGCAACGACGATGTCGCCATTGAAGTCCGCAGCGGCCCCGGCGTGGACGTAACGCGTGTCGACTCGTAGACGCTCGAGCACGGCTTCGCTGGGCCGGGCCAGTTGCTGCACGGCGTCCATGATCTCGATGGTCTCGTCCAGCCCCAGATGCTCGATCAACGCTTGGTAGGCGAACTTGTGAATGCCGGTCTGATTGCCGCCCAAGTCGATCGGCACCCGGTCGGGCTGTTTGTGAGAGAGCGCAGCCAACACGCGCTCGCGCGATGTCATAGTCTCGGTATGCATGTCGTGTCGAGTCTCTTTCAGGCCTTACTTTGACACAATTCAGAGGTCGTTAGCATAGCACATCCAGCCCGCACCGTGGTTACGGCCAGCGCCAATCGGCCTTTTCCTTGTAGGAAACCTTGCGGGACGTCATATTGAACTTGCGGGGCATTGTGTTGCCGGCTTCTTCCGAGTAACACCAATTACGGAATTGAGGAGAGAAGATATGAGGCTTTCGAGACTACTTTCTGGATGCGTCGTTCTGACGCTAATGGGCTGCCTGTGCGTTGGTGAAGGCCAGGCGCAAAATAACAACCGGCGCCAAGCGCGCGCTCAAAACGCTCATGGCCAGGGGAATGGGCCTGGGAACATGAACCCAATGGCGCAGAACATGAACAGAATGAACAACCAGATGGCAACGCAGGGAGTGCAGATGCTGCTTGGGCGTTTTGACTCCAACAATAACGGAGCACTGGATGGCCAGGAGTTGGTGGCCGTGGCGGCGGCCTTCCAGCAAATGATGATGATGGCACGGAACGGCGGACAGGGAATGGGCGGGGGCGGCTTTCAGGGAGGCCAGGGTATGGGACAAGGCATGGGAGGTGGCGGCTTTCAATTCGGACAAGGTGGCCGCGGCGGCGGACAAGGCGGTGGCCGCGGAGGCATGGGCGGCGGCGGACGCGGTGGCGGAGGTGGTGGCGGCGGCCGACGTTGACGGACATTGGCACGTTTGAGATTTCCGTAGCATGGGCCGCTGGCCCGTGACGGGGAACACGGGCCGGGGGCTTCTGGTTGCGACTCTGCCGCGCCAAGCGTCTACTGAACTTGTGGCGGTGGCACCGGTTTGCCTTTCTGCTGCAGCCGTTGTTCTTGCTCGCCGTAGGTTCCGTAGAAGGGCGCGTTGCCGTCCAGCCAGATGTGGATTCGCCGGCGATTTTCGACGGAAAGCTGGATGGAGCCAGAGTGTATCTGATCGCCGAGGGTTTGCAGCAGCGGACTCGCGTCAGCGCCGATTTGTCCGGGGCGAGTCACCACGTGCGAAATGGTCTTCCCGCCCCATTCGTACCATCGCACGAAAGGCCGCAGGCTTTCGTACGATCGAGTGAACGTACCCACCGGCTGACCTGTGAGCAACAGGGCACTCTTGTCGGCACCTGTGGAGCCGTCATGACATACGACGCAGTGCCGGTCCAGCACTGGCTGAACGAGACGCGGGTAGCAGAAGGGCTTTGACCCGTCCGGCCCCGGCGTGATTGCGGAAGGCGGACGTCGGAGTGCCAAAACTTCGCGTCTGTTCGGCGACGTGCCAACTGGCTCGTGGCAGCCCACACAACTCCGTCGCTGGCCTGGCTGCAGGTACGTCGCACTGCGCATGGTCTGCACGGCTCGACCAGTTTCATCCACTGCTTGGAAGTACAACGGTCGACAGGCCGGCGCTCGGAAGTAAGCCGAACCGTCGGTCTCCACGGGAACGGTTCCCAACAGCATGCGAGCCGATTCGGCACGTGCATAGCCCAATTTCGGATCGTCCGCCACGTGCGTTTCGGTCTTGGGCAGCACCTGGAAGATCCGCAAAGTGCGGATTGGACGAGAAGCGGGTAGCGGCATCAAGCTTCGCCGGACATCGACAAGCACGAATTCGCCTTCGTCACCGGGTAGCGTATCCCGGCTTTGATCGGTACCGCTGACACTCGTGGACTTGGGAGGGCCTGTTCCATTGGGTACGGTCGGTGGAGTAGGTCTCGGCGTCAGGGGAATTGGATACATGCACGAGATGCCTGGCTCGCGATAGAGCAGTTCCAGGTTGCCAAAACGATCGAAGTAGTACAGGCCGGTTTCCGTGTCCTCGCGCACGCGCGGCCCCATTCCCGGTAAGGGATCAAAACTGAAAGCGACCAGGAAGCAATCCTCCGACAGCGGCCAGGGGCTGTGGAAGTAACTGTCTGGCCAACCGGGCGCTTCAGGGAAGCACACTTCGGGCGTAAGGACCTCGATCGCGTCGAGCGAATCCTCGCCGGTCTGCCGGTCAATCCTTGCACGTGCCGGATCCAGGATCACCAGCGAACCGCCGACTGCCGCGTGGTGAGCGCCAGCGATGAAGGCAATCCGGTTCGAACCTGGAATCGCCCGCGGCTGGTAGCAGGCGTTGATCCGCTTGGTGTAGTTGCCGAAGAGGATAATCGGGTTCGCCCCATCCGGGTTGCTGGTCCAGATTCCGTGAAAATTGGACGCGCTGCGGTCCACATAGTCCCAGCGTGAATAGACTATCCGCCCGTCGTTCAGAACCGATGGATGCCATTCGTTCGTTTCGTGAAACGATAGCGTCCTTACGTCGTCGCCCGTCGCGTTTGTGCGGTGCAACGTATAAGCCGGCAGCGGCTCCCACGGATTGTGACAGCGGCCAAATCCCCCACGCCGCGTGGACATAAAGGCAATGCCGCCGTCGGGCAGAGGGCATGGGTCGAAATCGTCGTACGGTCCGTCGGTCAACTGTCGGAGATTGTTCCCATCGGCGTCCATGGCGAAGATGTGGAAACAGCGGCGCTGGGTCGAGTAGTAATCCGGCTTCTCAGCAGCGCGCTCGGCAAAGGCGAAGTAGACCGTCCGGGCGTCATGGGAAAGCGCCAATGTTGTGACGTTGCCTCGCGGCAGCCGATCGCGCGTCAAGTCGCGGACCTCAAATGACCGACCGGACCGTTCCAAGACAAACACGCCTCCACCCGCGATGTCTTCATAGTCGTAGTAGTACCCGAGGTACTCGTGCAGCATCTGGCAGACGAACCGCCGCCGTTTCAGGAACACTAACGGCTCGGAATCGACGGACGCGTTGTTGAGCGCCAAGTCCCGCGCGAACCAACGGATTTCGTGATAGAGCGCAAGCCGATCCGCTTTGTCCACCGCTCGGGCTTTCTCGCGCAGTCTCTCGAGCCGTGCCATTTCGTTCTTGGGGTCGTCGGCACCCAACGCGCGACGTCGACTGTCTAGGAGCCGTTCGGCACGATCGAGTGCATCACGGATGGCCTCTGGGGCATGTGGCGTGCGGCTTTGTCTTTTCTCCTGCGCAGCCCAATCAGCTTCGACCATCGACGCAAACGCCTGATCTACGTCGTCCGCTCGAACGGCGGCCTTGGCCAGTGGAATCGAAAGAACGGCAACCACGACGACAATCAGGCACGTCCGTTGTTTCCGGCCCCAAATCATGGTTTTGTCCTCTGGAACGGGATTCACTTTGCCCCGGCAGCACACACCGTTATGATAGAACGATTCGATCTGATTCACGTCCATCGTAGCCACATTCATCGCTCGCTCAAAGTCGCCAACCTCAAAGGTGCAGCACGTGCTACAGCGTCTTGACCGAACTCTGTTCCAGTGGACCACCGCAGTGGGCCTGCTGTGTGGCTTTTTCGCCGAAAACGACACTCGGGCCGCCGGACCCGAATGGCGCGTCGGACTGGCTCGGGCAAAGATAACGCCTGAGGAACCTATCGCCATGTCGGGCTACGGCAGCCGGGTGTCCGAGGGCGTGCTGGATGAGCTATGTGCCAAGGCGATGGTGCTGCAGGATCGCGATGGTCAGCGGGCCCTGTTGGTGACCGCTGATTTGCTCTTCTTTCGCGCCCCGTTTGCCGATGTGCTCTGCAAGGAATTCGGTGACAAGACGGGACTGAGGCGTCATGAGATTCAACTCAATTCTTCTCACACCCACTCCGGCCCCGTGTTTGGCGTCCGAGATCCGGACAGATTCGGGCTCACGGACCAGCAACGGCAAGCGGTCCACGCCTACACAGAGAAGCTTCGGGGCCAACTGGTGGATTTGGCCGCCAGGGCAATAGCCGACTTGAGCCCTGCGCGGCTGTCGTGGGGGAAGGGTAATGCGGGCGATTTCGTAATGAATCGCCGCCTGATCGACTCGCACGGTAAATGTCGCGGCATGGGGCCTAATCCGGAGGGCCCCGTGGATCGCGACGTTCCTGTGCTGCGAATCGACCGACCCGACGGCCGCCTTCGCGGCTTGGTCTTCGGGTGCGCTTGTCACTGTGTCACCCTGGATGGACATAACCGTCGAATCTCCGGCGATTACGCCAGTTTTGCTCAGCAGTGCATCGAACAGCACCATCCCGGCGCGCAGGCGATGTTCGTCGCGGGCTGCGGTGCCGATGCGAACACGCATCCTCGCGGCGGGCCAAAGCAGACGGAACTGGTTCGCCAACATGGCGAGACGCTTGGCCAAGAAGTCTGTCGCGTTGCGTCGGGTCCGCAGGACCCGATACGAGGCCCATTGCGAGTACACCTGAAGTGGACGGATTTGCCGCTGCAGCATTCCCTGTCCCGAGAGCAACTGACGAAGATCGTCGACAGCGGCTCGCGTTGGCACGCACGGAATGCCAAAGGGCTGTTGGCAATGCTTGACCGCAGCGAGCCGCTGCCACGGCATTACCGTGCCCCAATTGCCTTGTGGCAGTTTGGTGATGATTTGACGTTGGTCGGTTTGCCCGGCGAAGCAGGAGCCGACTACGTGACGATGCTCAAGTCGGCTCTCGGCCCGCAGCGATTGTGGATCACGGCCTTTTCCAACGAGTCGTTCGGCTACCTGCCCACCACCAAAATACTTGCCGAAGGCGGTCACGAAACGATCGGCCTTACGCTGGCCATCGGTTTGTTCGCACCGGGCGTCGAAGACGTTGTCGTAACCGCCGTCCGGCAACTCGCCCGAGAAGCAGGCCGAAAACAGTCGAATTGATGGCCAGTCATTTGCCCTCGCCGAACTGTATCGACACAACCAGGTCGTTCAGCGAACGGGCTCTGTTATAGAAGTTGACCGACTCCCAATACGCCTCACCCAAGCTGGGGCTGTTCGCGGCGCCGAATGCGATGCCGCTGCGGCCGTTGTGCACAGGGCGAGTGAGCTTGCCGGTGCCGTCGATCTTGAGTTCGCCGTCCACATAGACCTTGAAGTTGTCTCCTTCGGTCAATATGCGATAGGTGTGAAACGCGTCGGTCGTGTCCATCGAGTGGGACAGGCCGCAATGCCTGGCTTGGACTCGGCCATGTAGAACTGGATCTCTTCGCCGGCTACACCGTTTTCGAACAAGACGCTGCTCCAGCCAGAGATAGGCTTCACTCGGACCTCGATGATCGTTTCGTCCGTAGGATCGACGTAGCATGGGTACCGGAAGTAGGCATAGTTGCCGCCGTCAGTCCCCTGATCAGCGATGAACAGCTTGCCGTCTCGAACCTCTGCGACGCAGTTCCCGCTGAACCCCATCTTGCGCCACGGAAGGGTCGGCATTTCGGCCCCTGAATACTCGATGGTCCACATCGGTTCTCCATCGGCCTGTCTGGTATCAGGTTTCGCGAGGAAGCCGAACCGATTGACGCCTTTCTTCAAACGTTCAGGCGGCACAGGGAAGTCGAACCAGTCGCCGGCCACTGTCGGCTCTGAAAGCGTTTTGCCGTTGAGCGTCGCGGTGATGCCGCCGGCGCCCGTCGTTCGTACGTGGCATGTAGCCTTGGCTTGCAGTCCCTCTTGTTGCAGCCGGCTAAGGTCGTCGCCTATCACGAGTTCGATTTCGGTGGGCTCGTCTGCCAGAATAGGGAGGGGATTGTTTGGAGTCAGTATCGGCACCTGGCGATGCTGACTTCCGTCGACAAGATAGCGATCGGGCGAGCCGTCACGCACGGTGACGAAGTAGAGCTTGTCCATCATGCTCAGAGATTGCGGTTCGCCGAGTTCACGCCAGACCGGGCCTCGTGGGTTGAAGTAGTTGAACAGATAGACCCCATCGGCTCCCGCAGCCCAGGCACACGCTGCCCTCGCTCGATAACTTTCGATCGAGTTTCGTTTGAAGCGGGTGTCCGTCCTGATTCTGGATTCGCTCAGGCAAGGATAGACGGGCACACCATGCCGATGCCTGAGGTCTACCAAGTATTTCCAAGGATTCAGCCGGAAATAGCCCGACCCGATCAGTATGTCAACCAGGCCATCCGGTCACGTCTGATTTCTCGCAACAGCCGCCTGTTCGCGCGAAGGCTATCCTGGCGCGCCAGAGCTTCGGCCTGCCGCCAATCCCGCCTGGCGTCCTGCAACCTGCCCATCTTTGCCCGTGTCATGGCGCGGCGACGGAATGAGTAGGCGCGGCGCAGCCTGATGCCGGGAGATTGAGGACGCTGACGGGCCCGTTCGGCAATACACTTGGTGAAAGACGAAGCTGCGGACTCCAGCTGGCTGCGGATCAACATCACGACTCCCAATTGGTGAGTTGCCGATATGCGCATCGAACGGCGTTTTGACGCGGCCAGTTCGGTGAGGATACGTTCGGTGGAGTCCAACAGCCGGTTGATTCGTTCGGTCATGCGCCCTCCGGTATGGGCCAGCAGGCTCTCCGCCCCAACGCGTTGGATGAGCCCATATTGATACAGCGCCCACAATAGTTGGCCATCCGATTCCTCGCCGTCGGGTATCTGCGGCTCCGGACCCAGCACGCGCGATTTTAACAGCACGAGCGCGTCCTCCCAACGTCCGTCGTGATCGTAGAAGCTGGCCAAACGCACGATCACCTCCAGTCGAAGCCGGTCCTCTTTGTCCATCTGATCGGCGAGCGCCTCCGCGATAGCAATCGCACCGGAGAAATCGGCTTCTCCATCCGCGCGGATCGCTTCATCTAGACACTCCGCGACGCTATCGCCACCGCCAGTATCGGGGATCCGGATGCGGCGCACGTGAACACCCAATGCCGAGGCAATCGCTCTCAAAGTGCCGGCACGCACGCGTCTTCCTTTCTCGACCCTCTTCAGAGTTTTTAGGTTGACTCTCGCTTGCTTTGCCAGCTCAGTCTGGCTGTATCCCAACAGCCGACGCGCCTTGCGAATAGAAGCCGCATTCGGCTTCATACTCACTCTTGCCATCCCGTGATCGGCCATAGTTTTGCACTGTCCCCAAAGTTGGTCTCGCCGTGCCTCTCGCCCACGATAGGATCAAAGAGTGTAGCGCATCAATTTACCGTCGATTGTCAAGGAGAACCAGTCATGTCGAAACCGAGAGTGAACGTTACCCTAGGCGCCACCGTGTTCGTCGCCCGCGATCAAATCCGGCAGAGCGTTTTGAGCGTACCAGCCTCCTCACGGCTCAAACGACTCCGGACGCTCGTTGGGGTGGCCCCGAAAAATCTGCCGAGGGCCTTGAAAAAATTGGGCATCGATCTGGACGACACCCCACCCGATGACTTGTCGCGAGCGATGGATAGGCTCGCCGACAGTCTAAGCAAACTGCCGAACAAGCCCGTCTGGCTCGTCCCGAGCATTTTCGAAGCCAAATGGCCGTACGAGGATCACTTGGAGCCCCTGCTGAACGATCAGCCATCGGCACTGCTGGCCTTTGGCGCACGGGACGGCTACCAGAATGCGTTCAAGCCGCTTTCTTTGGATGGTCAGTTACTTTGCCGGCCACTTGAACCGGTGAATCGCCGCGCCTATGCCGCGATCTACTCGACTGCCGAGGACCACTTGGGCATCGGCCGGGCTGTCTTTCGCGATGGTCAAGTGAAGGTGGAGGGTCGGAATCAAAAGGTGCGATGGGCCTATGCAACAACGCCGCTGATTTGGGACGGCGAGGTTGTACCGCTCCCGATTCGTTTGGCCTATCAATCCGACTTGCGGCACGAGATTCACATTCCGCCGTCACGCTGGGCGACCGACCACGCCGAGCTTCAGGCGATGCTGTTCCAGCCGGGCGAACCGGAGGAACTGGGGCAAGCGGTCATGGTCGAAGCGGCGAAACGCGGCCTTCGCCAGGAAACCGGTTACTACCTCTCTTCTGTCGGCGTGACTCGGTCGGGCGATTTGGTGCTCGTGACCACCCATGGCTCGCTGGCCTCGCTCGCCGAGCATCAACGACTTCACCAGGGAGCCGACGTATGGCGGGCGGTCGTCACCGAGGAAGGGGGGTCGTGTGGTTGCGCATTGCTGCAATGCAAGAAAGACTACGGCGCGGAAGACTCCGTACTGCGCCGGGACGGCAAGATCCAGTGGGAGTCGTCGCCTCAGTTCTTCGGAACGTCCACCTACTTCCGCAACAAGGCGCTGGCATTGATCGTTCTCAGGCTGCGCGATTTCGTTGTCGAGGCGCCATTCCGCGAGGAAGCACCCTGCGGGTTTGACCCTTCGCTCGCGGGTTAAACGCTTTCGCACGCGTGATCCCAGGACGTGCATGATCGAGGGGCATATACTTGGCAAAGGAGGCCTTCGGTCGATTGTCTCGGCGAGGTCCGTAGACCTGCGCCGAGCGCCGCCTAGCGAGTCTTCGGCTAATCCGCGTTGGTGACCGGTGTTAGCATGCCGATGCGCCACTGGAACTGGCCGTAGCCCCTCCCATGCTTGTCCTTGTCCCACATGCCCTGGAAGATGAACCGCAGGTTGTTGGGATCAACTGTCAATGTCTGATCGTATCCGTCGCGGATCAACTCGCCGTGGCTGACGTTGTCCGTCCACGGCTCGACGCCACTTGCCGGACGGACGTTTCTCCAACTAGCGAAAGGACGCTCGGCCGTATCGGCAATGGGCGTCCACTCGCCGTCCAGGCGATCGGCCACATAGGCTTTGTAATACCGTCGGCCGTTCTCTTCGATCACCGTCACGTACTTGTCCTGGCCTTTGATCCGGTAAGTATGGCTTGCCTCGAAGATTTTGGCCTGCAGTGCCAGCTCGCAATGGTCAAAGCCTTTGGGAAAATCCTCCACGCGCGTCCACAACCGCCACATCTTGCCATTTAGGCTGGTCAAGAACAGGTACGCACGCTGATCGTCGCAGATAATCCAGTAATCGAGCCCTCCAACCTGGCGAGGATCGTCTTCGCCGCCGTCCAGAATGGGTTTCGCTTGGGTCCACGAATTGGGGTCGGCGATGTCGGTGGTCGTCGAGTAGGCGACCCACATCTTCTTCGCCCCCGGCACGCCCATCTGGTAGACCAGATACCATTTCTTGTGCGGCGAGAAGTAGAAGACTTGTGGGGCGCAGTAATAATCGCTGTCGCTGATCTTCAGAATCGAGCGACGGGAACTGTCGGCGTCTTTCCAGTCCTCGAACGAGCAATACTCGATCGCTGATCGTCCCGACAGCTTGACGGTCATGAACACATGCCACTTCCCGCCACAGAATACCAAGGTCGGATCCTTCTGAGCCCGACTTTGATCGCGGTCGCGTTTCTCGGGAGCGATCAGCGGAGCGCTGTACTGCCACATCGCGGGAACTCGGAAAGCGGACGAAGCTGTCGATTGGGGACCTTCCACACGGTCTTCTTGTGTCGGCCGATTTTGCGGCTGTGGCTTCGCAGGATGGCTCGCGCATATAGCGGTGGCAAAGAATGTAAGAGTGATACCCAGAATCGCGCAGGCAACTAGAGGCGGCTTCAATACCGGGAGGGCGAGGCTCCCGCCGAGCCGAAACCACGGGAAAACACGGCTCAGCA
>CAZUAH010000001.1:0-112766 GCA_964617665.1 uncultured Pirellulaceae bacterium | reverse complement strand
CCTGCCCCTCAACCTAATTGTCGCTAAAGACTTAAGCTAATTGACGCCGAACAGCTGGGGTCATCCTACGCGCAGATCCCGTGCATTCAACGACTCCGAGAAGAAGCGTTCGCGCGAACCAGTGCGAACGAAATGCGAACACCGGCGCGAACATTGTTCGCATGCAGATTAGAGATTCAACTTGCCGCGATTTCGCATCATCCGAATGCGAGCCAACAAAGAGTCCGCCCTTGGTTGATGCTGCATGGTTTCTCCAGTGTATTCCCTGGCGGTCTGTCGCATGGATTTTCCTGAACCGCTGTTCGCTTGGATGCGAACGGCCAAATCGATGATGTCAGGATCGCTGGGAATCCCTGCTGGAAATAACTTCTTTACGTTCGCCTCGCTTGGCGGAAGCCCTTTCTGGCAAAACAGTGGACTTTTGACGTGACGTTGCCATCGTTCTAGGCAGATGATGGCCTCGCCACGCCAGTGTGGCAGATTGGACGGAACCCACTCATCAACGGATGTGTCGCCATTCCAAAGCGTACCCATCCGTCGTGTCTGCGATTCTCCAGGATAGAACAACTCGATTTGAGCACTCCACTTGGTTCCCTCTTTGGAGATATCTTCCCGGATGGGTGGATGAGGAAGGCCGATCGTGTTTGAGCAAGCGGTTAGCTCTCGCAGAAGCTCATCGATATCGCCCAGCATCGGCGTAGTGGCTCTCCATCCAGCTTGCTGTTCGCGAATGCGATCGGCGATTTCGCCACAGAGAAATGCGAACCGTTCGACGGCTTCCCGATTGGGCTTCTCAGGCACGTGCAACCTCCACCGGGCCGGCTCCGGTGCGCCGCGTGGAGGTTACCAGCCACGTCACACCAGGGCCTGCGGCGGGAGCTACCCGCCTACCCGTATGGAGGTTAATCTATAGCTACCGAATACCCTTGTCGAGTGAGGACCAACTACTTGGTCCGGTTTCAAAACTGGCGACCCGGCGAAAGTTTCCACGCCAACGCCGAGCCGCCACAACAAAGGAGTCCCGTACGAATGAACCCCGAAGACATCCCTGATATGCCGCAACTCCAGATGTTCAAAAATGGGTTCTTCTTCGGAATGCGTGTTGCGGCATGCATGGGCACAATTCCAGCGTCCGTCCACGACAGGACTCAAAAAGCAACTGAAATTCTCTCGGACATATCTAACGGAACCATGACGCTAATGGAATCCGTCGCGGACACAGCCAGGACGATCGACCCAAGTATGCCAGCGGCCCTGCAGAAGGCCATCGCAGAGGGACGAAAGGACACACAAGAGTTAGATCGCATCAAGGCGCAGATTCTGCTGTCGCTTTTGATCTTTCAAAAACTCCCGGATACTGACTCGCAAGACGAATAGAGAACTCCTGGCTGAAGCCGAACCGATACATCAGGTAGAATACGTCCATTGCGAACTGATTTTCCTTGATTTCGTCAGCAGTTGGTGTCGGCCGTCCTGCTGCGGCTTTTGCAGCCAGTGCAGTCCACTTTGCAACCTCGGAATCGTGTGTGACCAAAGGTGTCATTGAAACTAGCCCACTACCATCATCATTCCCCACTTGCATTTCAGCGATCCTCCTTGATAGATAGCTGAAAATGCTCTCGGAACTTGTGGTTACCAGCCCTAGCCTGCGCACATGCCGTTTCCCCGACGACTGATCGTAGGATACGAATTCTCCGTTCTCCGGCGTGCACGCCCCCATGAACGAGAACCGAGACAGTCCCTCGGCGACCAAGCTGCTGTCGAGCCAGAACGCCGGTTGCGCCGCTCCAAACACGTTCACGTAAGCCGCTTCGGAATCGGGGTAGAACAGCAGTTCCCGGTAGCGTACGGATACGGCAGACGGTTTGCGTTTTGCGATCTCCACCTTTTCGGCGATCTCTCGCGGTTTTGCATTGGCGCGGCCATTTCCCTTGCCGTTTGATCGCGGACGGGGTGGATGTCCTTTCAGGAATTGTCTCGTGAGGTCATAGAAATTCCGAATCAGACGGTAGCCGTGATCCGTACAGATCGATTCCGGATGGAACTGCACTCCCCAAAGCGGACGAGTGACGTGCCGAACTGCCATCAGCACACCGTCATCGGTCCATCCAAGCTCCTTGATGCAATTGGGCAAGTCGCGGGCTACGAGCGAGTGGTAGCGAACGGCGGTAAACGGTGAGGGGATCCCCTCGAAAAGATCACCGTCTGCGTGAATTATTTGACTGCTTCGGCCATGCATTTGTTCGGGAGCATAGTCGATTCGCCCGCCGTAATGGTTGCATAGCCCCTGGTGGCCGAGACACACACCGAGGACGGGAATCGATTCTTGAAGCACCACTTCAGCGCAAACCCCAAAGTCCTCGACGTTGTCCGCCGACCCGGGACCGGGAGATATTACGATATTGTCGTACTCGCGAGCGAGAATCTCCGTGAACGTAACTTGGTCATTCCGCACAACGTCCGGAACCGTTCCGTTCACTTCAGCGAGAAGCTGAAAGAGGTTGAAGGTGAACGAGTCATAATTATCGATGAGCAACGTTTTCATTTCAGTCACCAAGCGGGGGCGTCTTCGATCTCTATCTGTTTTGCCCGGCGCCCTCTTTCGGCATCGCCATAGGGAATCACAATGAACTCGCTGCGCCGATCGAGTCGGCACACTCAAGCAATTCGTCCTTCAACGGCTCGATTACGCCGACGATCTCCGCCATGAGCTCGTTAAATCGTCCATCCTCGCCCGCCGTCACTACTTCCGATAGGTGTTTCATGTGCTCCAGCAACGAGCTGCGCGCCTCAGCGCCGTACGAATTCGATCGCTGAATGTCCCAATAGACTTCCGGAGAAGCAGCGCTCATGCGGGCCAACATGGCCAGACAAATCCGGTGTGGAGGGGTGGCCATTCTGATCCCCTTGGCAACATCGTAGGACCAGTCGTGCAACACCATTCCAATGGACATGATGGCGGCATGTGTTGCCACCTGCATGAGTGCGGTCATCTTGTCATGTTCGTCAGCTCGGACGCTCACCGTGATCGCCCCCCATGACGTGAGGAGTGACTCGAACTCTTCCGCACGAGGACCTTCGTTGACTTTGACAATAGCGATATTTTGCCCCGAAAACTCAAGGCTCGGTGAGAACATGGGGTTGATAGAAATGGTTTCCTGTGTCGGGTGAAGCGACTCTAGGGTCGCCACAACTTTCTCCTTCACCGACAGCGTGTCTACTATCAATGAGTCGGTGGCGGCTGCTTGCGCGACCATCGGTAGCGCTGCGATCGCGTCATCTTCAGGGAGACAGATGACAACAATGTCAGCCTTCCCAATCTCACGCAGGCCCGCTTCTGTCGGTGCGGTCGCGTCGCATTGCTCGTAGGCAAAGCCGGGATGCTCGCAGAACGGTGTCTCTTGTAGATCGAGCCCTGTAACGTAGATCCCCGACTCGACGAGTTTGCATGCCAACGCCCGCCCAACGACACCGTTGGCGCCGAGTACGACAGCACGCTCGCTCAATAACACCTTGCCCATCCTGCCTCCTGTGCAATCACCGCCACGAAGGCGATCTTCTCATTTCGCAACGGGCCGGTTGGCCGACTGGTAGATGCTCACCAGGCTCGCGTATCGGCGGGCGCCACTTATTGAGATTCAATAATGACGTCTTCCAACCGACATGCCTCCTCGATCATCAGCGAGTAAACCTGCGTGATGAATCGCTCATCGACACCATTGGCTCTTGCCTTGTCGGCAGCTTTCTGCTTGACAATGTCTACCCGATGTGGCTGCATCATCGGAATCCGTTCCACCTTCTTGAATCGAGCCACCTCTTCACATACGGCGAATCGTTGCGATATCAGTTCGACAATTTGCCCGTCGAGTTGATCGAGTTGCTTCCGGTACGTATCGAGTGGATTGGCTTGCATGACCCCATAACCCTCGTCTTCTTCAGGGATGTCTATCCTGGTGCATTCTAGTCTGATGACATGACGACCAAGAGGCACACTTTCAGCTTACTTCGGCCGCGGGCGAAATCTAGAATTTTTGGCGGCGAATCCAATCGAGAACTCCCGGACTTGTGTCGTCTTTCTGCTTTGTCGGTGTAAGCCGATTATTCGGCACAAACCACAAACCAATCCCCGCAGTTCTTGCTCCACGTAGCCAAGTTTGCCGATGGCCGACCTACGATAGAGAATACGCCGCCCCTTGCATCATATCCGATGAATGCCCTTCAGGAGTTAGCTCATGGCGAGCACCGTTGAAACCCACCTTGGCCAGCTTATCGAGGAACGGACCGACAACCGTGTGCTGCGGATCTTTGGAGAGCACGTTGAGAGGCAGAAGAACTCCTATTGCCGGATCGATGAGATCAACCACAAGGAAGTTGTCATTGAGGGACAAAGGCTGCTCAACTTCAACACGATTAACTACTTCGGCCTGGAATTTCACCCCAGGATGATCGAAGCTTCGCAGGAGGCCGTGGCCCAGTGGGGCACCCTGCCCGGCTCGGCTCGTGCAGCCGCAGAGATCCGGCTCTACGAGGAAGTGGAAGATCGCATCGCGACCTTCATGGACGTCGACAACGCCATCCTGTTCACCACAGTGACCATGGCGAACCATGGAATCATCCCGCTGCTGATGCGTAAGGGCACGCTGATCCTCATGGACTGGGAAGCCCACAGCAGCGTGCAACGGGCAGCTCTCGAAGCCAAGGGAGGCGGCGCCACCTTGCTCAACTTCAAGCACGATGATTTCCAACAACTCGAAAAGCTGCTCCAAGAGAACCGCGGTGAATACCGCCACGTGATGATTGCCCTGGACGGCATCTACAGCATGCTGGGGACGTACCTCGATCTTCCGCGATACGAGGAATTGGCGGTCAAGTACGATGCGTTCCTGTACATCGACGACGCCCACGGTTTCGGCCTCGTGGGGCAGGAGGGAAGAGGAATCGTCAGCCATTACAACGGAAACTACGACAACATCGTCTATGTCGGTTCCATGGAGAAAGCGTTGGTCAGCTTGGGTGGATTCGTCGTCCTGCCTCGAGAAGCTCGCGACTTCGTCCGTTACTCGTGCCACACCTACATTTTCTGCGGCCAGATGCCGCCGTCCTCTCTGGCAACTTCACTTGCAGTCTTCGACATCCTCGAATCGGAAGGAGCGGGGCTACGGAACCGCTTGGAAACATCGGTCAACCACGTGAAGACCGAGCTGAGAGATATGGGTTACAACCTGATCGGCGAGGACCAGCCCTTCCCATTGATCCTTGTGGAGGTGGGCGACGTCTATAGCGTTCCCAAAATCTCGCAGTTCTTCTTTGACGAAGGGATTCACATCCTTACGGTCGGCTTCCCGGTCATTCCATTATCGCGGGGCGCGTTGGTGCGCATCTCACTATCGGCCGCACACACCGACGAACAGATCGATCGCTTGCTGGATGCATTTCGAAAACTCCGCAGGTTGTCCTAATGCAGAAAGAGAACTCCAGACGGAGGGGAACGTCAGCGGTCACGGTCGAAGCGGTGCAGTCGCGCCGAGGGTGCAAAGCCTTTCTCAATCTGCCCTGGGAGATCTATGCCGACGACCCGTTGTGGGTGCCGCCTTTGCAGGGCGACGAAAAGCGGCTCGTCGGGTTCCGTCCCCATCCCTTCTATGACAACGCGGAAAGCCAGGCGTTCCTCGCCGTGCGTGACGGCGAAGTCTGTGGTCGGATCCTGGCAATCGACAATCGAGCCCACAACGAGTATCACGGAGAGAAACGCGGCTTCTTCGGTTTCTTCGAGTGCCGCGACGATTCCCAGGCAGCGTCAGCGCTTTTGGATGCAGCCTGCCAGTGGCTTGCGGAACGCGGATTGGATTGCTTCCGTGGCCCGGCAAATCCCAGCTTGAACTATTCGATCGGAACGCTCGTTGAAGGATTCGATCGGCCGCCCACTTTCATGCTCCCCTACAATCCGCCCTACTACGCGTCGCTCATCGAGGGCTATGGTTTCCGGAAAACGCAGGATCTCTACGCCTACGAAGGTCACGCGAATATGATGCCGGCGATCGTTGCCAAGCGAGCCTCGATCCTCGAACAGATGATCGAGCGCCACGGCATTACGTTCCGGCGGATGAAGCGGAAGAACCTCCGGCAACAGGTGAGGGAGTTCCTCAGCATCTTCAATCGCTCGCTCACCGACCACTGGGGGATGGTGCCCATTTCTCCGGCCGAGGTGGACGTCATGGCCCGCGGCCTTTCCTGGCTCCTCGTGCCGGAGATGGCGGTTGGCGCCGAAATCGACGGCAAGCTGGTCGGCGTCTGTCTTTTCCTGCCCGACTACAATCCCCGCATCCGCAGAATCGGCGGCCGCCTGTTCCCTTTCGGCTTCCTTCGCCTTATCACGGGCAAGCGGCGGATCAAGAAATGCCGGCTCGTGGCAGTCAACGTTCTTCCCGAGTATCGGTTGCTCGGCGTCAGTGTGGCCATGATACACACGCTCCGGAAGAGGCTGATGAAATCGGGCATGGAGGAAGCGGAGTTCTCCTGGATCGCCGAGTCGAATACGCTCTCGCGGGGATTGGTGGAAAAACTTGGAGCTCCGCGAACCAAGACGTATAGGGTGTATGACCTGGACAGGTGATGTCTCGTACAAGCAGTCCGCATCATCTTGAGTCGGCCGGGACGTCGTCTTCTTGAGTCTTTTCGACTAAGTTCCGCGTTTTCGCCGGCCCATGAGGCGGTAGATGTTGTGCGGTCGTTCGACCATCAGCCGTAGTTCGGCCTCCAGGACTTCGTAGCTGTAGAAGTCGCGAGCAACACTGTAGTTGTGCTCGACCATCTCCTCGCGATACTGCGCGTCGCCCAAGACCCGATGGATCTCGTCGACCGTCTCGTCGGTGGGGAATCCATCGAACAGAACGGGTCGCATTCCGCAGGGTTCAATGTCGGCTCGGTAGATGGCGTACCGATTGCACACGATCGGGCACTTGTGGTACACGGCCTCGAGAAACGCGTTTCCGAAGCCTTCGTAAGTTGACGGATAAGCAACCAGGTCTGCCTGTGGATATACGTCGTGGATGGTGAACAGTTTGCGACCGTCCGGGGCAGTACCGCGCTCGTCGGCGATCCACTTGTCTGCGAAGATCACATCCACATCCAACAACTCTGCATACTCCCGAATTCGCTTTGCATATGCGTCGCCCTCGTCGCCCGACGCGTGCGTGATCACCAGTTTTGCACGATCGGGCGCCAACCTGCGTGCCAGTTCGATCGAATGCTCGATTCCCTTGCGAGCAACCACTCGCGTCGGCTGTAGAATCAGGAGATCGTCGTCATCCAAGCCGATTTCCGCTCGGAATTGGCGCGAGTAGTCGTCTGGTGGGTCGGGCGGATTCGCGTAATCCATCACGTTTGGAACGATGCGGCAAGACAGCCCAGTACGACGACTGAACTCCTCGCCCGCCACGCTGTTGATGACCACGTGTTGGATTTGTGCCAAAGGTGGCGGAAACGCAAGGCTGATGATGTCATCTACCGCGTTGATCAGAAAACGGTCTCGCTCCCAAAAGAAATCGTGATGGTGAGCGACACAGCCTACCACCCGCTCTTGGATTTCATTCACCAGTGCGACCCCAAGAGGCAGATTCATCGGAATCGTCAACGCGTTTTCGGCAATCAGGACATCGATAGCAAGGTCCCGGATGGCTTGGTCTAGCTCGTTCCGAATCTTGTCTGCCATCTGCATGACATCCTTCGTCAGCCGCGGCGAGCGCACCTCCACACCGAAGGCGCGTCGCGTCATATCGAGGATATCCGGGTGATCGAAATGCGCTTCCTCGATGAGGACCGTCTTTTCGGGCGGCCGGTCTGAAAGACCGGTGATGTAATAGCACTCGACGCCCATCCGTTCGATCACGTCCGCCCACTTGGCGATTTCGAGCGAAACGCCGTCGGTTCCAGATATCCGGGTGGAAACGAATGCCACCCGCTTCAATTCTCGTTTCAACAGTGCGTTCCTTGGTCTACTACTCATCGAGGATTCCTCCAGATTAGTCTCGATCACCACCAGAGTTCGGCAGCAACGTCACTCTAGCATGATCCTCAGTGTGGCGTCACTGCCTAGTCCGCACAAGATGACGATTTCCGTCTTGTCCAGGCAATCGCTCATCAGCATGAGGGCAGCAAGAGAACGGTGGCATCGCGAATCCACACTCGCGTGTACTCACCTCACCGGATTGAAGC
Source organism: uncultured Pirellulaceae bacterium (assembly GCA_964617665.1). Lineage (GTDB taxonomy): Bacteria > Planctomycetota > Planctomycetia > Pirellulales > Pirellulaceae > JADHUC01. The sequence continues at coordinate 104,552 of CAZUAH010000001.1, read as the reverse complement.
GACCCTTCGCTTCGCCATCCCCCATTTTCGCCATCCAGTTACGTTGGGCCGGTTCCTACCAGGCGGTCACGTGAGGGCAATTCGTGGACGGTGGGAGCCGGCCCTTCTCCGCGCGGGGCGGATCGTGCGATTCTGGCGGTGACGCATAAGGCGAGTTCTGCCCGTTACGTTTGAATCGCCGCTACCAGCGCTTTCGTACGTGCTACCAATCCAGCCCCATGTGGGCGAGTTGCGAGCGAATCCGCTTCAAATCCCAGAGCTTTATGGTGTTTTGCATCGTGCCGACGGCGAGCAGGTTGCCGTCGGGGCTAAAACAGAGACCGCCGGCGCCCTCCGGATACGAGGTCGTAAGCTGCTCCTGGTGCGGCCCCGGCAGGATGGCGAGCAGCTTGAAGTCTTCAACATCGTATAGTTTCACGTAGAAGTTGTCCGAGGCGGCCATCAGTTTCATGTCCGCAGAAAAAGCCATCTTGCCAAAACCTGGATTGTCTCGGGTGAGCCGGCACACTTCTCGCCAAGTGCCCGCCTCGTACAAGATAAACTGGCCCGGGATACTCACCACCAACCAGGCGCCATCCGGACTGAACGTCACCAATGCTCCGCTCGATTCATGGGGCCGGACGGTGAATGCGAGTTCGCCGGTGTCCGCGTCCGACACATTGACACGAAAACTGTGTTTCCCCCCCGACGCCGCCCACTTGCCCGTGGGGCTGAGTGCAACGAACCAGTCCTCGTTGTGCTTTTCCGAAAGACGCTCGTAGTCGTCTGGTGAATCCGGATCGAAGACATCAAATGCTTCCTGGGCGACTGAGGTGAACAGCCGCTTTCCGTCCTGGCTGAGCGTTGCCTCGCACGGAAATCGAGACTCGCCTCGATGCAGCGTTTCCCGTATCTCACCGAGGCGGTCCGTGTTCTCTGCCACGATCGCTTCCAGTGGCCAGCGGTCGATTGCGCCCGTTCCACTCGTCACGAGATGTTCACCGTCCGGCGTGATAATCACACTGCGGCTTTCGTCGTAGATGTCGACGTGCGCTAGCGTTTCTCCGGTCGCCCAGTCCCAGACCCGGATCCCATCGACGCGCGATGCCGACGCAAGCCGTTGGCCGTCGGGGCTGAAGTACAAGCTCACCACGGTACTTCCCTGCACGCCACCGCACAACGTCCGGCACTCTTCTCCCTGAGCAACCTCCCAGCGGCCGACGGTCAGTCCGGCCACCTCGAACCCCAGGCGGCAGCCATCGTCGCTGAACATCGACCCGCGCGACTCGGCTTGCACGAGCTGCCGGCCCTGACATGGAAACCACAGCCGCGTGGTCTGGTCCCAAGCCGTCGACATCAGCAAGTCGCCGCGCGCGTTGAACTGGACATAGCGTGCTTTGCCGTGATGCCCCCGGCACACCGTCCACGGCTCCGCGACGTCGTCGGTATCCCAGAGATAGACGTTCGTGTCATGGCATGCAGTGGCGATGAAATGCCCGTCGGGGCTCCAGTCAGCGTCGGCGAGCAAATCCGAATGACCCAGCATCACAGACGGCTCCCCGGTGTCGACATCGAGAATCGCAACCTGCGACCCCCACTCGACCAAGACACGATCGCCCTTTGGAGAAAAACAAAGGAACTCGGGCGCGTAGCGTATCGGGATTCGCTTCCACTCTTCGCCCTCTGTGATGTCGTACAGAACGAGCGAATTGTCGTGGGCAACGTAGGCAAATCGGCAGCCATCCGATGAAAACTCGATGCTCCGTTCGTGATTCTCGCCTGCAGCGGATGACTGCAAGACGAGCCGTTGGTCCACCAGGTCCCACAGTTCAACACGCATCGCTCCATCCTTCGAGACTCCTCGGACAGCCAGGAGACGATCGTCCGGACTGAATCGCGTGTAAGGATACTCACCCACAGCGTCAACTTGCCACTTGCCTGACAAGTGCAACAGCTCGCGATGGTCGTCAACTCGTCGAATAACGATGTCACCCGCCGGGCCAAGATGGGCATAACGCTCGACCTGCGAATCGAATCACCAGCGATGGTGTGAAGCCCTGCCGCTGCGTTCCGTCCATTGCCTGTCGAGCCGCAAGTCGACCAGCGTCATGCAGGCGATGGCTTCGTTGCGCAGTTCGAGCATCGCATCCTCACCCAGACCCAACGTCGGCACCAGTTCGGCGGCCCTTTTCAGCACTGCCAGACCCTCGAACCGTCGTCCGGGACGGCCGCTCCAACGACCAGCCTGCGCCTGCGCCAGGTACGCGTCGTAGAGCCGCCGTGTGGCCAGTTCGCGAGCCTCGCGTTCGTTCGCTTCGGCCGTGGTGGCACGGCTCAGGTTGTCGATCGCATCCTTGTGCCTCTGGTTCAAACGCAGCGCGGCGACCGTCGACCCGATGGCGATCACGACCAGCAGTGTGGCGACCAACGCCGTCAGCGAGGCGACGACGGGATTTCGCCGACACCAGAGCAACGTTCGAGCGCCGAGCGACGTGCGACGCGCCACGATCGGTTTGCCCGCTAGAAACCGCCGCAAGTCTTCGGCCAGTTCTTCAGCGGTTTGGTATCGCGAGTACGGCTCCTTGGCCCTAGCTTTCAACACGATCGTTTCCAGGTCGCGCGGGATATGATGATCGACTTTGCGAGGTCGAATCGGCTCCTCTTGCGTGACCTGCTGGACCAGCCTGGCGCGATCCGTTTCATCGAACGCCGGCTTGAACGTCAGCATTTCGTGCAGCGTCAATCCCAGGCCATAAAGATCGCTGCGCGGATCGGACCAGCCGCGGAAACGTTCCGGGGCCATGTAACGCAGCGTGCCAACCAGATCGCCGGTGTGGGTCAGGTCTTCGCCGTCAGTCTTCGCGAGGCCAAAGTCGGTGACCCAAACGGTGCCGTGAGTGTCAAGCAACAGGTTCGACGGGTTGACGTCGCGGTGCAGCACGCCTTGTCCGTGCGCATGAGCCAACGCCTCGGCGACTTGCACGCCGACACGGGCGACGCTACGGAAATAGTGTTGATCGGAGGGCGACGATGACGAGAAACCGGTCTGCCCGGGAAGCATCACCGAAGCCGACGACTCGCTTGCGGAGCCGGCGTCTTCTCTGCTCGGTATCCCCGGCAACTGCCCCGACTCCTGATTTGTATCGACACCAGCCCGTCGCGCCAGTGAGGGTGGAGATTCTGCGGACCCTTGCTCGCGCGGCGGGCTAGTTTGCCGGGTCGCCCCGGCGCACGCAAACTCGTCGCTCAACAAAACCGAGGCCGCATCGGCCTTTTGAGACTCATTCGTGCCCTCGCCATCAAGGGCCAGCCCACCCCGGGCGGCCCGCATCTTTCGCAGTTCTTCCAGCACTTCATCCAAGCCCAGACCCTGGATGAACTGCATCGCATAGAAATGGATCCCCTCGTGTTCACCAACGCCGAACACGGGAACGATGTTGGTGTGGTGCAGACCAGCGGCGGCGCGAGCTTCGAAATGAAACCGCTTCAGATGCCTGGGGTCCATCAGCGCGTAATACGGCAGCACCTTGAGCGCGACGTGCCGCCCCAGCGACTCCTGCTCGGCCTCGTACACGACGCCCATGCCGCCGCGGCCGATCTCTCGCAGAATGCGATAATCGCCCAGTTGGCGGATCGTCTTGCCATCCGCAGTGATTTTCCCCGTCGATCCGAGCGTGTCGTCTTCGCCAGCGCCCGCTTGCTCCATCATGACGAGTGCCGGGAACAAGTCGCGAATCTCGTCTTCTGCCTCGGGACATCGACGCACGTACTCCGTAATACTCGGCCGCTCGCCCTGGCGAAACTGTTCGAGAAACTCGTCCATCAGCGGCCCGAGTTGATCGTGTTGGGACGGTTTCTCGGTCATTGTAGGTTTTCTGGCATTGCCACGGGGAAGCGACAAATGACTAAGGACAATTGACCAGTGACTACTCCAGTGCGTTGCCAAGAGTGCCTTTCAATCGCTTCAAGGCACGCACATATCGCTTGTAGGAGGCTTCGGTCTTGATGCCCAACACCTGGGCTGTCTCGGCATTCGTCAACTGTTCAAAGTGCCGCAGGGCCAGCACTTCACGGTCGAGTTCATCCATCTCGTTCAGCGCATCCTGGACTCGCATCTTCAGCTCCGCCCGGGCGACGGCCTGCGTCGGGGAAGTGAGTTTTCCAATCAATTGTGCAGCCAGCGCCATCGACGTCGCCTCCGGCATGGCACCGCGATAGAGCGATACTTCTCGGCCGGCATCTCGCGACTGTGCTCCCAGATGGCGTCTATGCAGCTGAACCAGCTTCTGCCCGGTCAAAAACCTCAGCCATACAAAGGGCGGGACATCCGGGGCCTCCTGATACTCGGCAAATCTCACCGAGGCCTCGACATAGGCTTCCTGGATCACGTCCGACGCATCGATTCGCCCGTGCAGCCGCCGGTCCATGCGCAGTCGGACCATACGCCGCAGACGGTCGCGGCTCCGCGCCAGCAATTCCGTGAGTTGGTCACGGTCCGTGCCGCCAAACGGCATCGGCGCACCCGCTCTATCCTTCTTCCCACCCATGCGGCAAACCTCCCTATCCATCTTACTGCATCAACGCGCCGAATTCGGACTGAAGGGAAGAAATGGCCCGCAATCTGCTCCCATTCAGAGGTTCTGTCAGCAAAATCGTTGACGTTTTCTTGACCTTGAAGTAATCCGGGATTTGCATTGTGGACCTTCGGGTAGCTTTGTGCTCAGCCACCTTGGGCTTGGGTGAGGGGCTGGACCCGGCCGCTCTGCGCGGCTTCCGGACATCAGCCTTCAGGCCGGCATGACAAAAAACTAACTCGCGACGATCGATCGTAATGAGAAAACAACGCGCTGACGGTGCGTTTTTCAAGGTTTTCCGGTCCGAATTTCTATGGCGATTGCAGTACCAAGTCCCAGGCACAGTACGCTCGTTGCCCAACGTAAATGGTAAGCCAATGCTTTTCATTCCGGATCCGTTCCGTCATCCAGTTCAAAACATGGTCGCTGTGCTCACGGCAGACAGGGGGGGTAAGTGATGACCCGACGAAAGGAAACCGCTCGCTACACGCCTTGGCATCGAAGACGACGGAAGTGGGATCGCCGTGCGAGGCGGCGGCTGTTGGTCGAAAACCTGGAAGCCCGCAACCTGCTCACGACGTACGCCGTCGACAGTCTTCTCGACACTTCAGACAACGATACGGGCGACCCCGCCTGTGACGATGGAGCAGGATACTGCACGCTGCGTGCCGCGATCGAACAAGCCAACGCCAGCGCGAATTCGGGTGGAGCCGATCGGATTGAGTTCGGTCTCGGCGGGACAATCTCGCCAAGCTCAGCCCTTCCTCAGATCACTGAAGCCGTTGTCATCGACGGATACGCCGGCGCGCCGAGCGGCGCGTCCGAGAACACTAACGGACCTAGCCAAGGCTTCAACGCGGTGTTGACGGTCGTGCTGGATGGGAACTCAGCGGGCAATTTCGTACCGGGCCTGCGGATCACCGGTGGCGGCAGCACCGTACGAGGGCTCGTCATCCAGCGTTTCGATGGCGTTGGTATCGAACTGGTTTCGGACGGGAACACGGTCGAAGGCAATTTCATCGGCACCAGCGCCGACGGCGCCTCGCCAGCAGGCAACAATGCGGCAGGTATCTTTGTTGACGGTGACAATAACATCATCGGATCCAGTGCCGGGCTGGGTAACCTGATTTCGAGCAACGCCTTCGGAGTCGATATTTCCGGACTGAACTCAGACATCAATCACGTTCTCGGCAATCTAATTGGAACGGACAAGGCCGGAACCATCGACCTTGGAAATACAATGACCGGCGTTGCGGTCCTTGATGGGTCCAATAACGTCATTGGGGGCTCGATAGCGGGGGCTCGCAATGTCATTTCGGGGAACGACTTCCATGGGATAGAGATCGGTGGCGCGAGCGCGGCTGGAAACGTGGTCAAGGGCAACTACATTGGAACCAATGTCACCGGTGCCACAGACCTGGGTAACGCACAACACGGCATCTCGATCGCTGATGCAGCAACGACCCAGATCGGTGGAACAAGTGGTACCGAAGGGAATGTCATCTCCGGCAACGATCATGTCGGCCTCTTCCAAAATAATACGCCCAGCGCCACGATTCAAGGTAATCTCATCGGCACCGACAAGGACGGCGCAGGCAATATTGGAAACGCCGACAGTGGAATCTTCCTCGATGTCGGCGTCAACAACACATCTGTCAATGGCAACACGATCGCCTTCAACGGCACGGGCGTTGGCAGCAGTCCCGGCTTAGTGCTGAGTGATCAAGCCGGCGTTGGCAACAGCATTTTGTCGAACTCGTTCTTCCAAAACGCCGGTATCGGCATTGACATCGACCAAAACGGTGGGCAAACACCCAACGACGCGGGAGACGGCGACGGAGGTCCAAACCTGACTCAGAACTTCCCCGTTATCAGCAGTGCCGTACTGACCGGCAACGATTTGGTCGTCGATTATCTCGTCGATACAGCAGACACTGCACCCGGTACGACGAATTACGACATTACGGTACAGTTCTTCGAAGTCGACACGGCGGCAAGCGGCGAAGGCAAGACGCTGCTCGGCAGCGACACCTACGCGGCCGCCGATGCACAAAGCACCAAGACGGGTGTCACGCTCGACGTCACCGGGCTGGGGCTGAGCGTCGCCGACGTGATTGTCGCGACGGCGACCGATGGCAATGGAAACAGCTCGGAGTTCTCCGCCGTCTTTACCGTTACTGATGCTGGAGGCGGTGGAGGTGGTGGCGCTACAAACCCCATGGTCTACGCTGGAACCGACGCTGCTGACAGCCTGATCTTGCGGCTGAATGTAGTCGGCGACACGATCGAGATCGTCAACGCCGATAGCAGCACAGTCGTGGCATCCGCAGTCAAGGCTAATACGTCCAACGTGGTCATCAACACGCTGGACGGAAACGACAACCTGACCGTCGACGAAGCCAACGGTCTGATCGACGTGGGGGGCGGCATTCAATACGACGGTGGAGCTGGTGACGACTTGATGAAAGTGACCGGCACTGTCTCCATCGACTCGTTTTTTCGCGTTGGCCCCGATCCTTCATCCGGCTCGGTCGATCACACAGCGGGAGCCGACACGCAGAAGATCATCTTCACCGGTCTGGAACCCGTCATCGACTTGGTCCCAGGGCCGCTGACGGTCGAGGCCACCGCCGCCGCAAACGCCATCAATGTCAACGTTGGCCCGAACAGCGGTGGTACCCTCGTCGTCGGCGCCGCCAGCGGCCAGATCCAAATCGACAACTTCGAATCCATCGAGTTTGCCAACAAGACGGACGTCACGATCAATGCCGGGGGGGCTCGGATCAAATCCACATCGCCAACGACATCGACGGCTTCACCGGCAAGCTGACCGTCAACGGCGGCGACCCGACCGACGGCGGCGACAGGCTGATCGTCAACGGCAGCGAGGCTACAATGGCCCTGAACGCCTCGACCCGTACGTTGACCGGCGCGTTAGCGAACGGCAAGACAATCGAATACGCCACGATCGAGGATCTGACCATCGTCGCAGGCGGTTTCACAAGTTGGTCGCTCGACACCGACGGCCGCCTCCGCGTCGATGGTACAACCGCCGGCGAGACGATTACGGCAACCGATTCTTCGGCAACCATTGGCTCGCTTCTTACGGTCAACTTCACGGGCATCAATGCCTTGGGCGTGTCGGGGCACGAGGGCGCCGACACGTTCAACGTCACTCCGGGCGCTATCCCGATCCACATCGACGGTGGCGATCCGATCGGCGTGCCGCCGGAGGCGACGGATTTCGACAAGATTGTCATGGTTTCCAGCTCGGCAAGCGTCGAGCACAATCCCGGTCCAGAGAACGACGAGGGCAGCTTGATCGATGGCACGAATGCTCCGGTCAGTTTCGATCATATCGAGCAGACAGCGTTGGTAGGCGATGCGGCGGCACTGGGCGGGGAAGTGACGTTGACGTTAGGCGATGCAGCCAACGAAATCGGACTGAATGCGACCGGCGATCAAGAACTCACGATCACCAGTGATTCACTCAGGTACGTTTACAACGCACCGGACGGCAGCATCTTCAATATCGACGGCGGCGGCGCGGACGACACCTTCACGTTCGATTTCTCCGGCAGCAGTTTCGTTCAAGATTTCAATATCGATGGTGGGGACGGTGTCGACAACCTGATCGTTCAGGGCACTGACCTCGTGAATGCGGCCGAGATCGACATCCATGCCGACGGCACGGCCAGCCTTTCGATCAATCCAACGATTACCCTGTCGGGCATTGGGTTCAACTTAGGCGGTGTCACCTTCGTCAATATGAGCGATTTCATTGTCAACGGGACACCGCTTAGTGAGACGCTGACGATGGAAGATGCTGGAGGCGGCTTCACGAGCATACGCTCGTCGTTCGGCCCGTTCATGAAGTTCACTCACGGCACGGCCAAAAAGCTGACGATCAACGCGGGGCTCGGCGACGATACGATCAATGTGAATCAACCGGCTTCGTCGTTCCCCGTCAAGCTAATCCTGAACGGCGAAGACGGTCAGGACGACTTCAAGAAAGGCGGCGTCGACACCATCAATGTGAGCGGCAATATCAGTGTTCGAGACAGCGTGACCGCCAGCGCTGAATATATTGATGTTTCCGGTAGGATCGATACCTCGCCTGCCGGCGCCAATGGTCCCATTCAATTGGACGGAGCGACGGTTGCGGTCAAGGACCTGACGACTGCCGGTGCGGGCGTCGTGGTCAATTCGACCGGGCTGATTCAGGTTGACGGATCGATTCTCACCGGCGGTGGCCCCGTGACAATTGAGGCGGAAGGCGACGTGGACTTTGGCAGTTCCGCCGCGATCGATGTCCAATCGGGTTCTCCGACCGTCAAGATCCAGGCCGGCCAGGGCGGTGGCGCACTCACGAAGCTTAATGGGCCGCTTGTCGCCAACGGGGACGTGGACTACCAGAGATTTACCATCAGTCCGGACAATCGGCGAGCTGTGTACTTGGCCGACCAGGATGTCGACAACATCGAGGAACTGTACAGCGTCCCGTTAACTGGCGGCGTGCCGGTGAAGCTGAGTCAGGCTGGCATGAAGGTGGACGCATTCGCTATTAGCCCCGATGGTCAACGTGTCGTCTATCGAGCTGACCAGAATGCGAACGATGTCCTTGAACTCTACAGCATTCCCATCACAGGCGGGACCTCCGTAAGAATCAATGGAGCACTTCGGATTCTCAACGGCGACGTATACGGATTTGTGATCAGCGGCGATAGCAAACACGTTGTCTACACGGTCAGCGACACCTCGATAGTGGCAAGCACAAACGGTGAGATGTTCAGCGTACCGATCACTGGTGCTACAGCGGCATCTCCTGTCGTCAAGCTCAGCGACGGTTATGTCCAAAACTTCTCGGTAAGCGCCAACAATCAGGTTGTCTTTGTGCGTCTCCAGAATGGCGTGAGCGAATTGTTTGCCATGCCGATTCGTGGGGGAACGGCGGTGAAGATCAATGGATCGCTGGTAGCCGGTGGCAATGTGGGCAGCAGCTTCTCCACCAGCGCCGATGGCCAATATGTCGTTTACACGGCCGATCAAGATGCCGACGAGGTCGTTGAACTGTATCGCGTGCCGATCGGCGGCGGATCTGTAGTGAAGCTGAATGGTGTTCTGACCGCCAATGGCGATGTGGACTGGTCTTGGCTATGGAGTGAGCCCACGATCGATAGCGACAGCAAGTACGTCGTTTACGAAGCCGATCAAGACACCGACGGCGTCAACGAACTTTACAGCGTGCCGATTTCCGGTGGGTCAACGACGAAAATCAGCGGCACTCTAGTGACCGGAGGCAATGTTCAGGCGCACGAGATCAGCCCCGACAGTAAGCAAGTGGTTTACCTGGCGGATGAGGATATCAATGGCACCCGCGAATTGTACACGGTACCGATTACCGGCGGCACACCAACCAGAATCAACGTCACTCTGTTTTACGTTGCCCCGTGGCCCCCCAACTACGCGATCAGCCCCGACAGTAGACAAGTGGTCTACGTGGCGAATCAGGACACCAAGAGCATCCTCGAATTGTACTCGGTACCGATCACCGGCGGCAGTTCTGCTAAGGTGAGCGACCCACACATCGTCGCTGGCGGTGCCGTGCTTGGCTTCTCCGTGAGCACCGACAATCAACGTGTCGTCTACGTGGCGGACCAGGAAACGGTCGACCTTAACGAATTGTATGCGACGGTGTTACCCGGTGAAATCACGATGGCCGATGGATCGGTTGTGAACGCTCGTGGTGGGACGGTCGATATGGATGCGGGCCGTGACATCGCGCTGTCGGACGTAAGAGCCACGGGAACGGTCAACGTCAATAGTACGGCGGGCGGAATCGTCGACAATACGACCACGGAATCGTTCAACATTGTCGCTGCGTCTGCGGAATTGCAGGCCAGCAACGGAATCGGGAACGACGACGATCTGAACACGATTGTCAGCCGGCTGGCTTTCCATAACTCCGACAGCGGCGATGTGAACATTCGGAATACCGATGGGCTCACGATTGGGACGGTCGATGGTCTCACTAGCTCCACCAACGGCAACGGAAGCGTGTCGGTTGTGGCGAGCAGTCCCGTGGTGTTTGCTCACCACGTCTCCGCAACAAACATATCTGCCAATGCCACCGGTAACGCGTCGGTTTCGACCGATGATATCACGGTCAATGGTGGCGTTACCGTCGCGGCGACATCCAACCTGAATCTTCTTGCCGGAGACGACATTGAGGTCGGTGTCAACGCGACGGTCACGGCGAACCAATTGACGCTCGCGTCCGGGCAGGATACGGATTCCGCCGGTTCCATGACTCTCTTTGGCGACGTCGTTGGGACGGGAGGATCTTCCCAGATCGTGCTGGACGCGCGAGAGCAAGCGACTCAGCCCAGTGGCAAAATCACTGGTGATCAACTGCATCTGCTCGGAAGATCGTTCCAACTTAACAGCGTGCAGAACGACGTTGACGGCATCTCGGGCAGCGTCGATGGCCAGATCCAGTATCGTGATGCCGACGACCTGAGTATCAGCAATTCGCTTTCGACCACCAACGACGACATCACCTTGACGACGGGCGGGCTTCTGACCATCGCGGGCACAGTGAATGTGGGTACGGCCACCTTGACGGTGAATTCCACCGGTGGGGCAATGCAGAACAGCGGCGACGACATCACAGCCCATTCGGTGCTGCTGTCCGGTACTGGAAACTTTACTCTGACCAGTTCCGCCAACTATACCAATACGTTGGCGGGTAGTGTCAGCGGTGGTTCGCTGTCGTGGACGGACGAGGACGATCTGACCATCGGTTTGGTCGCCGGTACCGCCGGTGTCACGGCGGCGAGCGGAGTCGCCATCGTGGCTCCGGAAATTCGCCTCGGCGCGAAGATCCAGACAGACGGCGGAAACGTGACGCTGAACGGGGTGACTTCCAGCGGAGCGGACGGCAAGATCATTGTCGCCACAACGCACGCGGTCATTGATACGGATCAGAACAACGGCACCGCTGGCTCTGTGGAATTGATCAACGCCGTCGTGTCCGCCGATGGAAAGGGGCGTGCGCTCACAATCGACACGACGACCACGGCCGCAGCTGGCAATGTGAACCTGCCATCATTTGCCGCGTCTAGCGGATTCTCGCTCAACGAGTTGAACGTCAACGCAGCCGGCGGTACCGCGGATGGTCAAATCGATTTCGACGGTGGTGTCGCCCTTGCGAGCAATGGCTCGAGCGACCTAGCGAGCTTGGTGATCTCCGGCGACGTGCGACTCGACACCGACACCGTTCTATCGACCAGCGACAGCTCGACGTCAGCGGGTTCGATGAATTTGGGAGGCGCCAACTTCTCGGCCATCGGGACGGGCATCGATTTGACGCTCGACGCGCGGGCAACCGGGCTGTTCGGCGCCGCCGGCAACGGAGGGAACATCGACCTGGGTAGTTTCTCGGTTCGCGCAGGGCAAAACGAAGTCAATGGCCTCTCGATTTGGACGACCCCTTCGGGCCTGACCTCACTGGTCGGCACAACGACGATCAACCACAACATTGCTGTCGACGGTGACCTGACGATCGCGGGAACGGTCGAGTTGCCCCAGACGACCACGACACTCTCAACCAGCAGCAGCGTGGGTTCCGCCGGGGACATCGATCTGAGAAATACGGTTATCAAGACGTTCCTGCTGGCCACCTCGAACTTTAACCTGAACGCTGCTCACGCGGGCGGCTTGGCCAGCAACAATCACGGCGGTGACGTGCTTCTAGGATCAACCGCCGGGTTGAACGATGTGACGATCGATGTCACCAGCAACGGCAATGGCGGACGAGGCGGATCGGTGATCGCGGGCGGTTCGCTGCAAATGAACAAGCTGCACGTAACAGGCAGCGCGGGTGATGCCACGACATCAAGCACCGTGACGTTTCAAGGAGCCGTCACGGTTGGAGCCGGTGGGCTAACGATCGATCCACCGGACGAAGTGCTTTTGAAAGGGAACGTCACGTCGTCGGGGCCGGTGAGCATTGAAGCGAACGACACGATTCGGCTGGAAGCCAATATCCGAACGGACGGCGGCGACGTGCTGCTGAACGGCGACGTGATTCTCGCCAATAAGCTGACGATTGAAACCGAGACGGACAACTCAGGCAATGCGGGCGAAGTCCGCTTCCAAGGTGGTCAGGTCTACGCCGATTCGCTGTCACGTGATCTGACGCTCGACACGCGCGCGCCGGGTATCGGTGGCGATGTCACGCTACTCTCCCCGCTTACGGGAGGTCCCACAGCGAACACGGTCAATGGAACGGTTCCGCTCAACGACCTCGTTATCGATGCCACGGGCGGCACGGACGGCATCATCAAGCTCGGCGAAGACATTCAATTGACGAACAACGGTCCGTCTTCGGCTTCGACGTTGCGAATCGCGGGCGAGGTTCGGTTGAGCGATCACGTGACGTTGAACTTAAGTGACGCCAACGCCTCTGGCGGCAGCATCGATTTGACTGGAGCAACCTTGTCGTCCGACGGTGCCACGACCTACAACTTGACGCTCGACACGCACCACTTCGGCGCTCAGGCAAACGCGAACGGCGGTGCCGTCCAACTGGGCGAGTTTGTCGATCCCATCTCGCTGGATCCGGTTGGCCAACTGACGATCGACGCGACGACGAATTCGAGCGCGGGCGGTGTCGGTGGGTCTGTCACCACCAACGGCGCGATCACATTAGGCGACCGGTTGAAGTTGTCCGCCAGCCCCGGATCGACCTCAACACCGTCCAGCGTCAAGTTCGACCACGACATCATCGTCCAAGGTCCCGGTGGTGTGCTCGTCGATCCACCGGATGTCGTTTCGTTAGAGCAAGGCAATTCGATCCTCAGCGCAGGCCCGGTCGTTCTCCAAGCTAACCAGCAGATCGACATCAATGGGCTCATTAACGCCGCCTTCATGGCCGCAAAAGCCCAGCATGTGAGTCTGACGGCTCCAACGATCGAGCTATCAAATGACATCACGACGGACGGCGGACCGGTCATCGTCAATGGACCGTTGGTGATCGCCGACAACAACGTCCGGATTGAAACAGAGGTCGGGGACAATGACACGGCTGGAGATGTGATCTTTCAAAACGGTGGGCTCTCCGCAAAGACGGCCGGTCTCGATCTGACGATTGATGCTTCGCCACTTCAGCCAGGTAACAAGAACCCGAATCCCAATCTGTCGGGCGGCAACGTGCGGCTGGAGCAAGTTGCCGAGCTGCCGGGTGGCAGATTCTTGAAGAGCTTGACCGTCGATGCGAACGGCACGGTCGGAACTGCGATTGACGGCGTCATTCAAGCGCTTGGCAGTATCCGTGTTGACGGACATGGAACGGGAGCTGCGTCGCTGACCTTGCGAGGCGACGTCTTGATCGACAGCTCCGTCGAATGGGTCACGCGCGGCGATTCGGACTCAACCAGTGGCGTGAACGATAGCGGTGGCTTGATCGATCTGTCCGATGCCCGCGTATTCGCTAACGGCAAAGATAAGGATCTTGTTCTCGATAGCCGATTCGTCGGGCAAGCGGCGGGGAAGAGCGGCGGGGATATTCAGCTTGGCGAGTTCGTCGCACCGGCGCACTGGGACAGCGTGCGCGACGTGACCGTGCGGAGCATCAACGATACCATCCACACGGGCACCGACGGGACGATCACAGTCATTGGCGATGTCAGGTTAGACCGCAACCTGAAACTGGTGGGGCCGGCCACTCTGGAAACGGCCACAATCGATGTTGGCGGAAAACAAAGCTACGAGTCGCCGGTCAATCTGGCGCAGCCTGTCTTGATTATCGCGAATGAACTGCTGCTGAAGAGCACGCTCGATCTTGCGACTCATGCGGCGTCGGTCAATGTCGGCATGATCGGCGAGGCCCAAGACGAGATCCGCGGAACCGGTGATTTGAGCGTGACCGGCGCCGGGACTCTCATCCTGTCAGCCTCCAACGCGTATGTGGGGAACACCACGGTCAACTCTGGGCAATTGCACGTCAACGGTTCGATCGCGGCGGGTGGCGCAGTCATCGTCAACGGCGGCTCACTTGGCGGCACGGGAACGGTCCACAGTCCGGTCACGATGAACGCGACGGGGGGAAGCGTTTCTCCCGGCACTTCGCCGGGCACATTGACGGTGGATGAGAGTGTGACGTTTGATCCTGCCGGAAAGTTTGCGGTCGAACTGGACGGTGCGGGCGATCAGATGAAAACCACCGGGCAGAACCGTGTGGTCAGGCTAGGCGATGCTCAGGGGAACGATACTTCGCTGGACATCTCTTTTGCGGCCATGCCGCAGCCGGGGACAACATTCACGCTGATTGACAACGTGGATCCGAGTTCCGCTGTCCAGGGCGTATTCAAGAATGCTCCCAACAACATTGTTGCCGTCGGCACGTTCCGAGGGCAGATCGATTATGCAGGCGGGGACGGCAACGATGTCGTTCTGGAAGTCTTGGCACGGATCCCAGTGACGACTGTCGGGCTGGTTGGCAGTACATTGAATCTGGGAGGAGGCTCGACCCCGTCCGCTACCGGCGGCAGTACGGTCACGCTGGCGATGAATTCCGACACGGGCGCCCTGATGTTGTCCGACGAAAACAGCTTCTTCAACGTTGGGAACCTCGCCGGTTCAACGGGCGACATGACAGGCACAGCGACGATCCCGATTGCCGGAATCGAGCAACTTGTCATCCAGGGCCGCGCTGTCGTCGACGACACCTTAACCCTCGACGTCACCGGCGGCTTCATTGGGGTGCCGATCCTCTACAACGGTGGCGCGGCGGGGTTTGATTCGCTGGAGATTGTCGGAACGCCGACGACGTCGGTCGAAACGACCACGTATCGCCCGGGCCCCAACAACGACGACGGCCGCGTCGAATACCGCGGTGCCGACGATTCGTTGCTCATGCAGATCGACTTCACCGGGCTTGAGCCGGTCATCGACACGACGCCGTCCACGACGCTGGTGATTGCCGGCACGCCTGGAGTCAATGCGATCAACCTGAGCCAGTCGCGGCCGGGGTTTGGTCTGGCCACGGTCGACACCTTCGAATCGCTCGAATTCGCCAACAAGACGGACGTCACGATCAACGCGGGAGCGGGTCGGGACGCGATTGGCATCTCGACGTTCTCGGCCGGTTTCTCGGGCGTGCTCACCGTTAACGGCGGCGAACCCGCCGAGGGTGATACACTGATCGTTAGCGGGACCACGGGCGACGATGCGTTGACCTACCAACCTAGCGCGACGGCAAGCGATACGGGAACGATCACCCTTGGTTCGCGTACGCTTGAATTCTCCGCCATCGAGGACCTGAGCGTAAACAGCCTGCGAGGCGATGATTCTTTGACCGCGAAGGCTGCTCTGGGGACGCAGGCCGACAGCGACTCATGGAGAATCGCGAATCCCGCGGGTGGCTTGCTGTTCGCTTACGCCGATACCCAGCAACTGGGCGCGACGCTGCGTGCCTACGTTGGGGGCTCTGTCGTGGGCACCGATTCGGGCGACGGGCCCGGTGCCAGTCCGGCGTTGGCGGGACTTCCGGTTTCGGTCGGAATCACGGATCTTGACCTCGAACAAACGGCGCCGGCCGTCCTCGTCCAGCAGTACGATCTGCTGGGGACCATCGTCGATGCGAGCAAATCAAGCGGGGAAACTGCCAACAACGATTCGCCTCTCAGTGCCTCGCCCATCGCATCCAGTGCGGAATATGTGCTGGGCAACTTCAGCGCTGCTAGCGATGTTGACGTCTTTTCGTTCACGGCCACCGGCGACCGGGTCTCGGTCATCGTCGATAACGATCCGGAAAGAGACTCGAGACTCACGCATTCGCGCGTCGAATTGCTCGATTTCGATCCAGTCACCGAGACAGTCACGGTTCTCGCGTCAAACGATAACGCCGGCGATGCGAATGCGGTGGGTAAAGTCAGCGTGGTGTCGGGGCGAACCTATTACGTGCGTCTTTCAAAGGCAGGAGAAGGTACGCCTCCCGATCCGAACGCAGCCTATCGGTTCGCCGTCGTCCAGACGGACTCGAACCGGGCGGTCGTCGAAGCACAGCTCCTGAACACGATATCGCAGCCGTTGGGGCCTCCGCCGATGATGGGCCGCGGATCATTGCTGCCGCCAGCAGACGATGTGGTGACGATCGATCCGGTGGGGAACGATCGCTTGCAGTTTAACCAATCGACGCCGTTGACGCTGGTTGGCATCGAAAACGTGACGATCGATGCGGGCGGCGGTGGCGATCGGGTAGTCGTTAACGCCAGCCAAGACCGCGACTTCGTGTTGATCGACAGCACCTCGGTTACGGTCAACGGTCAGAAGATTGGCTTGCTGAACGATCGGGCACTCGACGTCAATCTGCGTGATGGCGACGATCTTGTCAACATCAGTTCTCTAGCTGGCAAGGAGATAACTGTTGGCGGTGGCAATCCAGGTTCTTCGGACACTTTGGACCTTACTTCCAGCAGCGATCGTGTCGACCTGGATCTCTCCGGGTCGATTGTTGACGACGAAGCTCTGGCAGCGGTCTCGTTTGTCGGGATCGAGCACGTCTCCGTGGATGCAAAACAGTTGTCCGTTACCTCGGCCAACCAGGCGCCGGGGAATGAAGTTGTTTATACTCACGTCTCTGGTAGCCCCTCACGAGGTGCCATCCATCAGACAGGCGACAACGTGGTTTACGATGTCGCGTTCCAGCAATTGACGATTCAAGATACCGGCAGGTTTGCCAACAGCGTTCTGCGTGTGCAAGGAACGGCTCACGATAATCGGATTCTTGTGCGACCGGGGCTAGACGACACGGGTCTCGCCTTTGAGCCAAACGCACTCACGTTTGCAATCGACGAACTCGCTGCCCGCGACACTTTGAAGGCTGTGAGGTTTGCCGCTTATACGGTTGAATCCGGCTTCGGCAACGATTCGATTGTCGTTGAGTACGCACACGGAATTCCAGCGCCGATTGCTGTTGATGGAGGCGACCCGGTCGGAATTCCGCTTCCCGGTGTGCCGCACGATACACTCACCGTCGTCGGCGGTGGACAATTCTACCCTGGCCCAAGGCAAGCCCCGACTCCCGCCGTTTACTTCGACGAAGGCAGCTTTTCCGCTCCCGGCAAGCCGTCGATCAGCTACGATCACATCGAAGAGTTGACACAATCAGGGCTGTTTGACATAAACCCTGCGAGAGAAACCTCGGAGGCCGGCGTCACGGACGGTGTTGTGTTGTCCGCGGTACTGCCACTGCGAGCGGATGTGACCGTGCCGGTCAGCAGTTCGGATGTGTCAGAGGGCACCGTTTCCGTCAACAGTGTGGTTCTGACGCCGTCCAACCCCACCGCGACCGTGACCGTGACGGGAGTGGACGACAACTTGCTCGATGGGGACGTCTTCTACACCGTGGATCTCGGTCCAACCAGCTCGACCGATCCTTCCTACAACGCGGCTGCCCCGCTGTCGCCCGTCATTGTCAATCGCGACGACGAGATTGAGAGCCTGATCGTTACACCAACCAGCGGGCTGGAAACAACCGAGTCAGGTGGCACAGCCACCTTTACGGTGGCGCTGGCCGTACCGATCGGGGATCCGTCTACGAGTGCATGGGTTCGAGTGACAAGCAGCGATTTGACAGAGGGAACGGTTTCGCCCTCGTATTTCGAATTCACATCGGCGACCGGACCGAATCCGCAAACCGTGACCGTCACTGGAGTCGCCGATGGATGGTCTGATGGAGATCAACAGTACTCTGTGCGCCTGATAGGTGGGGGGACTGGGCTGCTGTCGTCCTGGCAACCGGGCCTTCTAAACACCCCAGTGAGCCGTGTCATCCATGTGACCAATCGTGACGTGCCGCAGCCAGATGATGACACGGACGGCGTATCGAACGCCACGGAAGATGCCGGCCCAAACGATGGCGATGGGAACCGTAACGGCACGCCGGACAGCCAAGAGGCGAATGTCGTATCGCTGCCCAAGTTCCGCGCTGACGGATTTGTCACGCTGGCCTCTTCAGGGAACACGACGCTGCAAAACGTGCAATCTGTAGCGATTCCCTCGTCTGAGGATGCGCCCGAGGGAATCCTTTTTCCGATTGGCTTCTTTGAATACCAGGTTGGCCTGCCGAATCCGGGTGAAGCAACAACCGTCACGATTTACATGCCGACCGATGCCGGGCCGGTGACTCGTTACTACATGTACGGCCCCGAACCGCAGGACCCGACGACGGCTCAGGACGAGACCCAGCCGCACTGGTACGAGTTCCGATATGATGGGACCACGGGCGCCGAATTCAAAGATGACAACCGGGATGGCGTCGCCGATCGCGTCCTATTGCACTTTGTGGATGGGCTGCGCGGTGACAGTGACCTGGCGGCCAACGGGGTCATCGTCGATCCGGGCGCTCCCGGCGTGCCCGAGACCTCGACGGGCGAAGTGGGCCAGAATGATTTTCGGATCAGTTTCTTCACGCAGACGGGCTTAGCTCCAAGAACTTTCGACCCGGACATCACCTATAACCCCAAGCGCGACGAGTACTTTGTGGTCTATCACTCGTACAGAATTGGGCACGGCACGGGGTCTGATATGGAGGTTTTCGGACAGCGGATCGATGCCAGAACTGGGGCCTTGATCGGCTCGCGTATTCAAATCACCGACCGCGGTAACGGATCCGATTCCCGTCAGGCCGGCTTCGCGAGTGTCACCTACAATGCTGCCAACGATGAGTACTACGTCGTTTTCATGGCCAACCATGCCAATTCCGTTCCTGGTTGGGACCTTCCGGAAAGCGAGGTTCACGGCCAGCGCATCAGAGCGGCCGACGGTGCCTTGATTGGCTCCGAGACCCGGCTGAGTGATATGGGGCCGGACGGGAATACCGGTTTCGATGCCAGAATTCCACACGTGGCGTACAGCGCGACGAGCAATGTCTATTTTGTCGTCTGGCATGGGGACGACACGACAAACGACGAATACGAAGTGTTCGGACAGTTCGTGGATGCTGCGACGGGAGTGGAAATTGCAGGCGATCAGCGAGTCAGCTTCATGGGACTAGACGGTGATGCGGCATTCGACGGCCGTGGGGCCAGAGTGGCGTGGAATGCCAAGGAAGACCAGTTTCTCGTTGTGTGGGCAGGCAGTGACAACACGGGTTCCCTGACGGCGTCGATGGAGCAAGTCTACGGTCGTGCAGTCGATGCCTCGCAGCGCAGCTTTCTGGGTGGGCAATTCATGATCAGCGATCCGGGCGCAGGCATTAATCCGCGCGCAAACAAAAGCATTAGTCCGAACGTCGCGTACAACCCGAATGACAATCAGTTCCTTGTCGTCTGGTTCGGCCATGACAATGTCGGTAACACGCAAATCGACGCGCAGCGTCTGGATGGGGCGACATACGCGCAGGTCGGTGCCAACGACTTTCGCGTCACAGATGTCAACGGACACATTTCTCTTTGGCCCCCGTATCTGCCGGGCATCGTGTACGATCCGAATAATCATGAGTACCTGGTGGTATGGGACGCGAGTGATGTGCAAACCAATTCATCTGTCGTTCTCGACGAGTACGAAATCTACGGGCAGCGCATCGATGCCGTTTCCGGGGCCGACGTCGGTGCGAACGACTTTCGCATCAGTGACATGAACAGCGAACGTGTTACGGGTGAGTTTGCCGCGTCTTCTTGCGTCGCGTATGCTCATAGGTCTGGCGAATACCTCGTGGTATGGTCCGGTGTGGAGGAGCCGTTCCGCCATCCTAGGGACCACGAAGTGTACGGACAGCGTCTGAGGTTCCAAGATCGTTTTCGGTTTCACTACGCCGCGGCGGACGGTAACGACGATCTGACGTTGAAGCTGGATGAAACGCAGACATTCCTGCAACTGGTGGATACGGCCAGCGGAAACGTGCTGAGATCACAAACGCTGGCCAGCCTGACGGAAGTCTTGATCGAAGGAGGCGGTGGCAACGACAAACTGCGCGTCGATATCCGTACAAACGCACTGGGCCTAACGCCCGTGCTCACGGTCCAAGGCGGCATTACGTTTGACGGCGGCAGTGGTTTCGACGAGGTGTTCATCCTGGGTGACGCTTCCGACATGACCGCCTTCTACCATGCCGGTCTGCACGAAGGCGCAGGACGGGTCGTTCACCTGGCTGATCGCGCCCAACAGATCGATGTCGAAAACTTGGAACGGATCAATGACCAGGCGCCCGGCAAACTGTATGTGAACGGCACGCCGGACGCTAACCAAATCGACGTCGCTGGAATCATCCAAATCGACAACTTCCCGTCGTACATCATTTCTCGAAAGTCGACCGTCGTCGTCGACGGCGGCGCTGGCGACGATGTGACCGAGGTGTCGTCTCGAAACCCAGCCGTCACTGGGACGCTGAAGATCACGGACTCGGATCCGGTGAGTGCCGACACGTTGCTTGTTTCCGGCACAACCGATCCTGATACGTTCCAATACGCTTCCGACCCGACCGAGCGGACCAGCGGCACATTCCGTTCAGGGCCGTTGACGATTGCGTTCGCAGGCATGTCGAACATCATCGTAGACGGATTGACCGGCGACGATGCGTTGACGGCGACCGACAACGCTGGCACGTCGGTGCGGCATTACCAGACCGCGGCACCGGGGACGGCAGGTGCGAAGGTCTATGCGGCGGCGTTTTCCACCGAGAGTACGTCTGGGACGGACACCACGCTCAACGCCTTCCGCAGCGACGGCACAACGCCGATCGGCACGCACGGTGATGACGATTCCGGCCCGTTGAACGCCGCCGTGCTGGCCGGATTGCCGGTGCCCGAAGGCGATACCGTCGTCCTGTTCCAGGTCGGCAGCGGGGACGGGGAACCGGTGAGCAGCTTCATGCTGGTTGGCGTCTTCGGCCCCGGAGATTTCGAGGCCGAAACCGAGCCCAACGACACGACCGGCGATGTGATTGCAGTCAACATCAACCAGGGCTACCGCGTGACCGGTCAGGTTGCCGCCGGTCTCGGCAACATTGATCTCGTCGCGGTCAATATCAACCAGGGTTACAGTCTTGCCGCGGTCGTGAACAACAACGACCCGACGGGCAATGGCGAGCTCACTCAGACGCAACTCAGGATCCTCGGCAGTGACGGCGAGACGGTTGTTGCGACGGGTGGCAATCAGCCGGCGGCGGCAGCCAACGCGGTCGCGACCGGCCCACTGGCGGCAGGTACGTATTACGTCGAACTGACCAATGGATCGCTCAACGGTGAGGGCGACTACGAACTGGTGATCTTTGCCGTGGACGATGCGCAGGCGCAGCAGGCCGATCCGTCCAACTCGGCGCTCAATCCGACGCCGCTCGCACCCGGCGAACACGGCACGGGTGCGATTGACAAACTCGGCCGCAACGACGAGGTCGAGTTAACGCCGCACGGCAACAACGAGGCCCGGTTGCGGTTCAATGATTCCACGCCGTTAGAGTTGCTCAGCCTGGAAAACGTTACGATTGATCCGCAGGGAGGCGTCGACACACTCGACATCTTCGGAACTCCGAATTCGGACATCGCCGCGCTAGACGGCTCAACCGTCACGGTCAACAATCAGGTCTTCTCGCATGCGAATACGGAGATCTTTGGACTGTTCGGGCAGTCGGGCGATGATCTCGTTGCAGTGCAAAGCGCACTGGCCGGTGCGGTCACATTCGATGGCGGTGATGGGACGGATCAGCTCGGGTTCGCCGCACATGGTGGGAGTGCCGTTCAGGTCGCCCTGCCGGGCTCGATCAGCGACGGCCGATCGATCGAAACGATAGCCGTCGAGGGCTTCGTCATTGTCGGTATGAGCGAAAACGTGACACTCGCCGGGACGCCCACACCAACAGCCACGGTCGGCGTCACGCCCACTGCCACCAATCGGGTCCACATCGTAGCGGGTCAGTTCAGCTACGATGTGCTGACCACGGGCGACGTGACTATCGACGGGACCGCACCGTCAACCGGCTCCCAACTCCCACTCGCCCGCCTCGACGTCCGCGGCTCCGCTCTGGCCGACACGGTCACCGTTTCCGACACGGAAGTCAACATCGGTGGCGGTTTGAAGCCAATCAAGCTAAACGCCGTCCCATCCGTGCGCGTCTTCGGGGATGAAGGTCTCGACACGTTCGAGCTCTCACCGTCCGGAAACACAAGATTTTCTATCGATGGCGGAGCCCCATCCGGGGTCGGCGACGAGCTGACCGTCAGGGCGTTCAACAGTATCGTCCATCCCGGCCCCGAAACCGACGAAGGCGCCGTCGAGGCGCCTGGAATGCAGATCGTCAGCTTCGATCGCGTCGAGAAGGTCACGACGGCGCCTGTCGTCTCGGTCCAGGGAGGCACGCTCGCGCAAGCCAAGTCGGATCCGAATCCGCCCTCAAGCAACGTTCCCAGCGGAATCGCGTTCCCGTTGGGATTCTTCGAGTTCACTGTGCAGGTTCCCAATCCTGGCGACGCGGCGGTCGTAACTGTCCAGGTGCCATCGGGAGTGACGATCCCGATGGCTTTGGCGAGTTACTACAAATACGGTCGGGAGCCAAACTACCAAACGCCGCACTGGTACCACTTCCTGTATGACGGGACGACCGGTGCCGAGTTCAAAGACGACGACAACGACGGCAAAGCGGATCGCATCCTGCTGCACTTCGTTGACGGGATGCGCGGCGATAGCGATAACATCAGCGCCCAGATCACGGATCCCGGCGGACCCGTCATTCCCGACCTGCCGGACCCAGGCGGAACAGCCGATCTAGTCATCACCAACATCGACGCGCCCGATCCCGTCGCGTCTGACGGAAACGTCACGTATACACTGACGGTTACGAACAATGGCCCTGATCCCGCCAGCGGCGTGACCCTGGTTGATAGCTTGCCGGCAAGCGCCTCGTTTGTTTCCTCCCAGGCTGACGGCGCGTGCAGCTATGATGACGGCACACACGTGGTGACTTGCCAACTGGGTGACCTTGGCGTTGAGGCCGATGCGACGGTGACCATCGTCGTCCAAGCCGCCCAACTCGGTCGCATGACCAACAGTGCTTCGGGAACGGCCGCCCAGAGTGATCCAAACCCAGCGAACAATCTGGCAACCGCCTCAACGTTGGTGCTGCCCGAAGTTGCATTGTCCGAAGGTGAATCGAGTGTCTTCCGCGACGGCGACGATGTTGTCGTGCGGCGGGCCACGGGCGAGGAAGTGCTGCGGGTCGGCGTTGCCGACTCCCTGGGCGTGATCCTGCACGGCACCGACACGGCGAACCAAGTCGACATCGCCTCGCTGGGCACTGGGCGAATTGTCGTGGACCAACTGAACGATGAGGATGGCGTGACACTTGCCGCAGGAGGACGATTTGTCCGTGGCGAATTCATCGACGGCGTGTTCTATAACATCGTCGATCTGAACGGAACCGAAGTGCTCTTGACCGGTCCGCACCCGTGGCAGAATCCGGCGAATCCACTCGACGTCAACGGTGACGGGGATGGGACTCCTCTGGACATCCTGGCAATGATCGGAGGGCTCAATCGCGGCGAAGGAGGGCCGTTGCCGACTTCGCCGACGCCAGGGGCCGCCCCTACCGATTCGCACGTGGACGTGAATGGCGACGACGTTTTCTCTGCGTTGGATGTGCTGATGGGCATTGGCTTCCTCAGCCGGCAGTCCGCTGGCGGCGGGGAAGGGGAAGCCAATCGTCGAATCTTGGCAGATCCGTCTGACGTACCGTTCATCCCGTCGTCACAGGAACAACTGCCAGCCGGGAACGACTCAGCGCAGACGGACAGTGTGGCAGAGACGGCGATGTCTCCGGCGTGGTCTCGCGATGCCTTCTTCACTGCGATCGAAGAACGCGATTCGCGCGTAGTTGCTGACCATCACGTGCAAGCCTACGAAGAGCCCAACCGAGCAGAAGACCTCACCATCATGGCGATTGACGATATCCTCGACGATCTCCTGCTCCGACCGTAACCACGATATCGCATCTCTATAAGCCATCTTGACTTTCCCCCGAGCAAGACGAGACTACAACGCAAGGTCAAGCGGCGAAGACTGTTGCGAGACCTGCCCCCCAGCGGGACAGTGCTCTTTTTTGCCCGCGCAGCACTGTATATGCAATTGTGACAACCTGGAAGGAACGCGCAATGGCAACACATCAAGTAGTTCTGATCCCCGGCGACGGCATCGGTCCGGAGGTGACGGAAGCGGTTCGCCGCATTTTGGCTGCCGCCGATGCGCCCGTGGAGTGGATCGAACACCGTGCCGGTATCGCAGCTTTGGAGACCGGCGGCGATGTGCTGCCTGATGAAACGCTCGAGGCGATTCAGCGTTTTGGAGTGGCCCTGAAAGGTCCTTGTACCACACCGGTCGGCGAGGGTTTCACCTCGGTGAACGTGCAGTTGCGCAAACGACTGAAGCTCTACGCCGCTGTCCGCCCCGTTCGCAATCTGGAGGGCGTGGAGACCCGTTTTGATGGCGTGGACATGATTATCATCCGCGAGAACACCGAGGGCCTTTACAGTGGGATCGAGAATCAGGTGACCGATGATGCCGTGATGAGCATGAAGGTTGCTACGGAGTCCGCGTGTGACCGAATTGCGCGTTGGTCGTTTCGATTTGCGACACGACGGCAACGGAAGAAGATCACCGTATTTCACAAAGCCAACATCATGAAGATGACCGACGGGCTGTTCTTGCGATGCGCCCGCCGGATTCATCAGCAGGAATACCCGAACATCGAGTACCAGGAGGGGATCATAGACGCTGGCTGCATGAGACTAGTGCAGGATCCGACTCAGTTTGACATTTTGCTTCTGGAGAACCTTTATGGCGACGTTGTCAGCGACCTTTGCGCCGGTTTGGTTGGCGGCTTGGGCGTCGTACCCGGCGCTAACTACGGCGACGAGCAGGCTGTGTTCGAGGCCGTGCACGGCTCGGCCCCCGACATCGCTGGCCAAGGTGTAGCCAATCCTCTGGCCCTGTTGATGTCGGCCGTCATGATGCTGAATCATCTGGCGGATACTCGCGACGACGAATCGTGCCGAACGGCGGCCGAGCGGATCAAAGGGGCCTACAACCGAGCGTTGAAGGAAGGCCAGAAGACAGGGGACTTGGGCGGCGACCTCGGCACCGAGGCGTTTGCCGACGCGGTGATAGAACGTCTGTAATGTACTGCTTGAAGGGGTGAAAGACGCGTCATGCTGCAACAACAAGATCTGCAAGTGGCATCGTTGGGTGAAGGTGCTCTTACGTCGCCATTGACGGGTGCAAAGGATGTCGTGTTCATCGACGATGCGCATCGCATCCGGTATCAACACAAGACCGGCCCAGGCGTGCCAGCGGAAGAAGCCGAGTTGTCCTTCGAGGAAGCAGGACCACGAAAACAGATCTTCTTCGATCCCTCGGACACGACGGCGGCTGTGGTCACGTGCGGCGGCCTATGCCCCGGTTTGAACAACGTGATCCGCTCGGTTTACTCGCAATTGACGCACAATTATGGCGTTAGACGAGTGCTCGGCATCCGAAGCGGTTATCGTGGGCTGAATCCCGCTGTTGGACCGCCACCTATTGAGATGACGCAGGCGTACGTCGAACACATCCACAAGCTGGGCGGGACAGTCTTGGGTAGTTCGCGCGGACCTCAAGATGTGTCGATCATGGTCGACTTCCTGGAGAAGGAACGGATCGACATCCTGTTTTGCATCGGTGGCGATGGTACCCAACGCGGTGCTCATGCGATCTGCGAAGAGATCTCAAGACGCGGTCTTCGCAAAGCGGTTATGGGTATTCCAAAGACGATTGATAACGATATTCCCTTTGTGTGGATGACCTTCGGATACGTGTCGGCCCTGGAACAGGCCGAGGAAGTGCTTCGCGGCGCTCATGTCGAGGCGTGCGGAGCGCCGAACGGGATCGCCATCGTCAAGCTCATGGGACGCCATTCTGGCTTCATCGCTGCCGGAGCGGCCTTGGCCAGCGATGAAGCGAACTTTGTCCTGGTGCCTGAAATAGAATTCCCATTGGAGGGTGAAGGCGGTTTCCTTGAGGCCCTGCGGCAACGAATGCAAGCCCGCGGCCACGCACTAGTTGTTGTAGCCGAAGGCGCCGGTCAACATTTGTTCCAGGGTCAAGATGCGACAAAAGACGCGTCAGGCAATGTCAAATTCCAGGATATTGGCATCTTCTTGCGAGATCGCATCAAGGCGTATTTCACAGAACGCGAGATCGAGGTGAGTATCAAGTATATCGACCCCAGCTACGTTATCCGCAGCGTACCGGCCAACGCGTGGGACCGAATCTTGACCAATCAAATGGCTCGCAACGCAGTCCACGCCGCCATGGCCGGACGCACGGACATGTTAATTGGCTTCTGGACCAACGAATTGATCCACGTGCCGCTACAGACGGCGACCACCACGAAGAAACACCTGGATCTGTGCAGCGACCTGTGGGTGGGAGTGCTCAGTGCGACCGGGCAGCCACGCTGGGGCGAACGGCAGTGTGCAACACCCTAGTCGCCCGTTGAAGAACACCGATTGTAGGCCGGACCGAGCGCAGCGCTGTTCCGGCAATACTGAGTCTTCCTGCGAGTTTGATGCCGCAACGGCGTCGCTCTCGCTCCTTGTTGCCGGCCTACGACTTTCTCAACGGGCTGTCAGCCGATCAGAAAGTTGCGACGACGTCCAGGCCTGCAGTGAACTGGCTGGTCGCCGTTCCGGTAGTGCCGCCGTCTCGACTGTCAAACGGTCGGCCTTGGCCAGCAAACCAATCCCAGCGGATTTCTGGGCGTATGCGGAGGTTCGGATGCGGCTGCCAATTGAGGCCGAGGGTCGCTTCGTAGAATGATCCCGGTCCAGCACCATTCACGTCGACTCGCTGGCCGTCATCGTCGCGAAACCACTCGATACGTGCACCGGACGACCAACAGTCATTGATATCATAGAAAAGATAATTCGTGATCGAATACCATTGATTGTCCCGATTGCCCAAACCGGTATTGTTGCCCAATGTGTGCTCTAGGGCGTAAGTCGTCCGGTGTGTCAGGTCGCAAGTGAGAACTATCGCGTGCGCGTAGAGCGAACCTTCGTTGCTTCTGGCCCCGCTTTTCGCCGTTCCGTCACCGAAGTCTCCGGCAGTTGTGTGATAGGTTAAGGCCGTTTGGTCGGAGATGGTCCAAGTGAAACCACCGATGAACGTCGACGCACTCAAATAGTTCGACCACCAGCTGTCCCAGCCCGTTGTCCAGCCGGCATCGAGTTCCAAGCGATCAGCTATCTGATACGTGGCCAACACACCCGAGTGCGTGCCAGGTACACCATACCCAAAGCCGTAGTTGTGCGAATAGAAGAAATTGTCTACAGCTTGGTTCGCTTCGTATCCCTGAAGGCCGATGAAGTATCCAGCAAGCACGGTCAGGTCGCCCGTGCCCGCCTGTAGATACAGTTGGGGAATCGCTGATCCATAGTCTCGCGACGAGTTCCAGCCGAAGTCCCATCCCTGGTCGCCAGCTGCCTGAGCGTCCGGGGCGTCCGCTCCGAACACGTAATCAACACGGAATCCCCAGTCCACGCACTTGG
The DNA here is from genome assembly GCA_964617665.1 of uncultured Pirellulaceae bacterium. Classification (GTDB taxonomy): domain Bacteria; phylum Planctomycetota; class Planctomycetia; order Pirellulales; family Pirellulaceae; genus JADHUC01. The sequence goes on along the minus strand of CAZUAH010000001.1, from coordinate 76,420 downwards.
CCTCCAAGTTCAGCGGCTTCTCGACATGGAGCCACAACTGATTCAGTACCGCCCCATCAGACACGTTGTTGATGGGCAAGGGCGCATTGCCATTCCCAGAGCGATTCCCGTGTGCGTTTGAGGTGAAACCTGCTGACAACCACCCGCCAGATTCCAGCGGTTCATACGCGTCGTCAAGTGGCGTCCAACGCCCCTCAACGTAATTACTGCTACCCCAATTGACATTCCACGGCGACCCCGCGCTCGGCCCGGAGTTGCCCTGAGCGTGGACGTGTCCGGAACTAGACAGAACCCACATCGTCAGCACCGCAATGGTGAAAGCTACTCTGAAGATGGCATGCATGCGAAAACCTTGCGCGGTTCGGAATCTCGTATCGCGAGCGCAGACTCGCCAACGTCGAATTCATCGGCTGGATGGACGTGGCGGTGGTCGTCGAATGGATGGAGGCCGTAGGAGTTGCCTCGTCCATCCAAATTCATCCAACCGCAAAGGGTATGACCTGCTATGAAAGTTGGGACCCGGATAATCGGACTCACCACTCAATCGCGTAAACTGCGACGCGCTAGTGATGGATCTTGGCGACATCTACGCGGGAGGCAACAGACGCCCGTTTACGCGTTATGGGAGAGTGCAGGTGTAGTCGCATGTCTCACACCATGCGTGTGAAGATGGCGCCGGTACAGCACGCGCGGCACAGGCAGCGTAGCGCCGGTTGCTGCAGTCGGCAGCGGAGCAATAGCAACTGCGATGTGCGAGCGAAGGACACCTGCCCAGCCTCAGATTCAGAAATCGAAGTCGTCAAGCCCACCGAAGTCGCCGAAGTCGTCGTCGCCCAGGAAACCGGCGTCCCCGCCACCGAAGTCGCCGGGGTCGACGTCGAATAGTCCGTCAGAGCCGCCGAAATCGTCGAAGCCGCCGAGATCAAAGTGATCGGTGTCGATTTCCAGATCGCCGAGGTCAATGTCCTCCGAGAGGTCCAGGGCGTCACCCAAATCAATGCCGCCACCTGTGTCTAGGATGTCCGCGAAGTCCAGCTGGTCTAGGTCGACGTCCACGTTGTCTTCCCAGAAGTCACTCGTATTGATCTCGGCGAAGTCATCGGTCAGATTCTTCCAGTCGTCGGCCGAGATCAGATCGCCCAAATCGGCTCTGGCTTGATCCCAGTCCTTTTCGTCGGCCGTTTCAATCTCCTTCCACTCTTCGTCTGTCAGCTTGGCCAGTTCGTCGTAGGCTTCCTTCAATTCTTCCTTGTACGGAACGGCGATCTTGTCGGAATCACGTAACCAGCGTTCGAACTCCTTCAAGTCTTCTTCGCGCCCGCGAATCAACAATTCTCGCAGCAGATCGCAGTCTTCTTCGTCGCGGACAAACTGGTAGATCGATCCAGCAAACCAGGCTACACGGGCCAGGGGCGACCAGCGGGCCCGGTCGGCGTTGATCGGCAGGCGTCTGACGGGCTGCCGTACGATCCGCTGCTTCACGACCGTTCTAGGCGTTGGTTTGGCGGCTCGGGTCGTCTTGCCCTTCTTCAATTCGGTCAGCGTCCAGTTTCCGCGTTTGAAGTTGAAACCGTAGATACCCGCGGCCGGAATGGCCTGTTTCCTCCAACCAACCTTGGTGTTGCCTGACCAGAACTCGATCGTCAAGGGATACTGCTTTGGGCTCAGTACGGACGCTTTCTTCGGCTTGATCTCCCGACGCGTCTTACCAAATCGCAAGAAGGCGTCGTAGCGGTCCAGGTTTGCCAGTACGACTTTACCTTCGATATTTGGCTGCGCGGAAGCCAAAGACAGGCAGAGGCACGCGGTCACCATGACCAGAACAACAATGGCTGAGACAACCAGTCTGAAACGATACAGGCGGTAGTACATTCCTTCTCTCCTTTATTTCTTGACCTCGGTGGCGAATTGCCCGTTGTTCAATCGTTTGCTGTGGAGACTCCTGTTGGCAAGGCACGTCCGCTTACGCCTCCACGATTTTCGCAATCGCATCTGCCACGGTTTGACGTACGATGGGGTTTTGGTCGTAGGTGGCGGCCTTCAACGCGTCTAACGCCCTCCGAGCCTCGGGGCCAAGCATGCCGAGCGTGTTGGCAGCCTCGGTGCGAACGCTTGAATCATTGTGTTTGAGAGCTTTGATCAGCAGCGGTAAGACGCTGGGGGAGATTCTGCCACTGTCTGGAGCGATGCGTACAAGCGACATCGCGCAGCAAGTGGCGTAGTAGCGGTCTTTAGACGCCAGTTCTTGGACCAGGCGCTCAGTTGCCGGAGCAGCATCGGGACCAATCCGGCCCAGCGCGTACACGGCGCTAAGGCGGACTGTCGCATCTGGATCGTCCACGCCCGAGAGCGCCGCAGGGACAGCATCTTTGGCTGCCGGACCGATTTTGCCGAGAGCAAAGAGTACCTCTCGACGGATGACCGCTTCTTCATTGTTGACCAACTTGAGAAGAGCCGGGGCGGCACCTGCGGCTTCCGGACCGATCTTTCCCAGCACGGCCGCGGCAGCACGGGTAAGAGCGGGCCGTTCAAGACACTTGACGCAGTAAGGGACAGCGTCCTTGCCTACCAGAGCGGCCCCTTCTAGTGCATCGGCGATCGCGTCCTTCGAGGCGGTGGCCAGGAATTCCTCATCGGCCGCCATCGTGACTTCATAGGCCGGTTCCAACTCCCACAGAGCCAGTACGGCCATTTGACGAACTTCTGTATTGTCGGATCTTGCATACGCGTACAGACGAGGGACGATGTTGGTGTTCAAATCGTTTTCGTCTGGCTGGACGTTCTGCAACGCCCACAACGCGAGCACTTTTAGTAGGTCATCCGGGTGCCTTGACAATTGGCGCAGGGCTTTGGCCGCACTCGCGGCCTTCTCGCCAATCGCGCCAATAGCCAAAACGGCCGCCAATTGAACCGTACGTTCCGGATCGTTCACCCGAGCAGACAGTGCCGCGATTGCGTCTGCGGCGGCCGGCCCGATTGCCCGCAGGGCCAACGCGGATTCGAGGCGAAGTTCGACGTGCTGATGATCAAGCAGTTTGATCAGCGCAGGGACGGCCGCTCCGCCCGCTTGATCCAATTGCTGGAGAATCAAACAGGCACAGTACGCCGTTCGGTCATCCGCGAGCAATTCGATAACTTGCGGAAGCAGACGTGGTCCCAACTCGGTGAGTCTGTTGGTCGCGGTGGCCACCACAAGTGGATCAGCGTCATTCATCGCCGCGATGATTAGATCGACCGACCGCTGTTGCTCGGGTTCGAGGATCACGAACGCCCGCAGGGCTTCGCGACGGACGTAGCGGTCTGGGTCTTTGAAAGCGTCCTCCAATGGCTCAGCGGCCGCTTTGGCTGCGGGACCTACTTGGCCCAGGGTACGCGCCGCGTACGCTCGCACGACCGCATCGCTGTCTCTCAGAGCCTGGATAAGCGCAGGCACTGCCGAGGCAGCACCTTCGCCAATCGCGGCGATATTGGCACAGGCCCGTACCCGATCATCGCGATTCTCTGACTTCAGCAAGGCGACGGCTGCTGCCAGACGTTCATCCGTCGATCCTTCTTCCGGTGGGTCGTCAGGGCGTTGGCCACATCTCGCGATCCGATCGTAGGGCGAGTCGATCGCAACAGCCACCGAGGTTAGGAACGAAATTGCCTCGTTCGCGTCTCGACTCGAAATGCCGGGCGCATTCGCAAGCGAATCGAACATACTCTCCAGAGCCGCGTACGCTTCCGTCGTGTCCTGTTGGCGAACGTACCCACCACTCTGGGCCCGTTTGGCGAAGAACACATCCAGTTGGCGACGGTATTCCGCAAACGGCTCGGCCATCAGGGCTCGCGGCCACGTCAACTTCCCGGTCGCCAGGTCGAGCTGATCCGAGGCAGGTTGCTTTGGGTTTCCAAGCTGGCCAAGACGGGTATACCGCTCCTGGTTTTCCTCGTGCCGCGCCGCCTTCTCTTCGGCTGTATCGTAGCGCTGGCGTCGATTGTATTCGCGCATGGCGAAATAGGCATTCGTGGCCTGCACTCGATTGTCGAGATATCTTCGTCGCGTCGCTTCCACTCTCATCGCTGTCTGCGAATCGAGCATCGCTCGCTGCCCTGCGGCGCGGATCACTTCGGACAGAGCAGGAGGCCGCCGCTTGGATTTGCTCCTCGAAGATCGCGTCTGTGCGTGGCCGTCTTCCGGAAAGACGGCCAACGTACCTAACAGCAGGCCAAACGTCACAGCGAGAGCCAGTGCGCTTTTGCCATTCATCTAATGCTCCTCAGGTAAAGGGTATCGATGCGCCCTGTCAGTCGGCGACGCGACCACCTTGTTGTTAGGTCCGGTTGAAGTGCATTCGCCCGTTCAACCGAATTTGTAGGCCGGAACGAGCGCAGCGGTGTTCCGGCAAGTACGAATCTGGCAGACCCAAGACCCCCGGAACTGCGTCGCTGTCGCTCCTTGCTGCCGGCCTACGGTCTACGGCTGTCCTCTTCGTTAGTGATTACAGGCCGTCCCGATGCGTCACTTTTCCGTTCATCATGGTCATGAGCACTCCGACCTTGCCGATGTCCATTGGGTCGACGTCGAACAGGTTCTTCTCCAACACGACCAGGTCGGCGAGCTTTCCGGTTTCGATCGAGCCGATTTTGTCCTCCATGCGAATCATATACGCACAGTTCAGCGTCTGGGCCGTGAGAGCCTGCTCCAGCGTCACTTTCTCGTCCTCGGGTGGCATCACAGGCGCCAGCCCCTCACCTTTAAGCATCTTCCGGGTAACCGCGATCTGGATAGCTTCCAACGGCTTGAAGGTGCTGTAGTAGCCAGCGGCCGGGTAGTCTGATCCGAAACACACTTTGCCACCAGCGTCGAAGACCGAGCGCATGCGCATAAACTCGGTGTATACAACACGTCCGCCGAGACGCGTCACGGCGATGCCCAGGTTCGCGGAATCCGGTGTCGCCCAGTTGGCCGAAAAGTTCGCGAGTACGCCCAATTCGGCGAATCGCGGAACATCATCGTCATGGATGTACATGGTGTGGCCCGTGGCATGCCGACGGTCGCGTTCGGGGTTCGCCTTGATGGCCGCTTCGATGGCATCGAGACCGAGTCGAACGGCGCGGTCGCCGAACGAGTGATAGTGTACGTCGATTCCCGCAGCATCCGCTCGAATGACGATGTCGTTCAGTTGCTTGGGAGTGAAGATCGGTTCGCCCGAGGTCAACGGCTTGTCTGCGTAGGGGAAAAGGTAGGCGCCCGTATGCTGCGCGTCGCCGCCGTCGACATTCACCTTCAGGATCCTCGCCTGGACCAGTTCGCTCTGGAAGCGTCTGCGGTAGCTCTTAATCAAAGGAAGCGGGTCGACCTTAGGGTTGTTGTGATAGTAGCTGCCTACGATCCGCATGCTCAGCTCGCCGCGTTTCTCCATGTCGAAGTAGAGAGCCCACCCGTCGTCCTCGGGCTTGACGCCAACGATGCCAGCGTCGTAGCAAGCCGTGAGCCCGGCAGCCGCGAACTTGGGCATCAGTTGCCCAAGCGATTTGGCAAGGCGTTCCTTTGTCTGAGGTTGGATCGCGACCAGCACGGAAAACGCTGCAGGAACCTCGACCAGGTAACCGGTTGCCTCTCCAGTCTCGGGATCGCGCTGATAGCTGCTGAAACCGGGCTGCGGGTCGGGTGTGTCCTTGGTGATGCCCGCCATCTCCAACGCCTTCGAATTGGCCCACCCTCCATGGGCATCGATAGCGAACAGGAACACCGGACGATCGGGCACGATTTCGTCGAGCAGTTCCTTGGTCGGACCGGTAGGTGGAAAGAGGGCGTACCGCCAGCCAAAGCCGCGAACCAGCTCCTCATCGGGATGCGCGTCCGCGTACTCCTTTACTGCCTTGATGACCTCGTCGACCGAGTCGTACTGGAGGTCGGCGCCTACAGCGGCCATCGCTCCAGCCACCGGATGGAGGTGTGAATCCACAAACCCGGGCAGCATCATTTTGCCGCCCAACTCAACGAACTCGGTGTCCTCGCCGATGTAGCCCTTGGCTGTCTTAGTGTCGCCGACGTAAACGATCTTGTTATCGTCGACCACGACCGCCTCGGCCCAAGGCTGCTTATCGTTGACCGTGTAGACTTCGCCGTTGGCGAACACGAAGTCGGCCGGTTCTTCAGCGGCCAGGGGCGAGCAAACGGCTGCCAGAAGCAAAGCCAGCGTGGCAGTCAGTCGTGAGATGGTCGTGTTCATTTCTCGGTCCTTTTTTAGGTTAGATTTCAAATGCAACTGTTGCGCGCTCCGTTCGGCGCGCGGTCGCCCACTATTCATTCCCGTGATCGTGGTCGTGCATGTACTTCTTGCCATGCAGGCAGGGGCCCGTTGCGCCCTTGGCCACTTCATCGAGATCGACGAGGTCGCTATCTCCAATTCCGTAGAGAACGTCGTGGACGATCTTGCCGTCGAACATGGTTCCGAGGACTTTGGTTTTGGGGATCTCCTCCGGATCGATTTCAAAGAGGTTCTGGCTGAGCAGGATCAGGTCGGCCTTCTTGCCGACCTCGATCGAACCGATTTCGTCTTCAATCCCCAACATCTTCGCGCCGCTGATCGTGTAGCCCTCGATCGCTTCCGCCAGCGTCAGCACTTCATTCTCAGGGGGCAGCGTCCGGTCAGCCGAACCGAACTCCTCGATGAGGTCTTTGGGAACTCGGCGGTGTTTAGCCACGTAGATGTTATTAAAAGGGTTGACGCCGTGCTCGAAGCCACCCGGCGTAGCCGGCCAGTCGGCCCCGAGGGCAACGATCGCTCCACCGTCCACCCAACTCCGGAACGGGAACTGGAGCGTGTCGTTGCGCTGCTGACCAATGTGTTCGATGTAGGTCGGTTGGTGGTTGGCCCAGTTCGACGTCGTCTGCGCGAAGACATTCAATTCTCCAAAGCGCTCCCGATCGTCGGGGTGGACCATCTGGACATGGGTGGCGATGAAGCGTGTGTCCTTGTCGCCGGACTTACGCAGTGCTTCGGCGGCATCGAGCGCCGCGCGAACCCCCCAGTCTCCAATGCAATGCAATGCAACGCCGTGTCCTTTTTCGGCTGCACCCAGGACCAACTCCCTCAACGCATCATGGTCGAAGTAGAGCGATGCGCGATCGCCGGTGGTCAGATAAGGCTCGAGCATGGCCGCTTTCTGGTTCTCCATCACGCTGTCGCAAACAATCTTCATCGTATCGAACCAGGCATGTTCCGATTTGTACTTCTTGGCATACTGCTCCTGCGCTTCGATTGCCGTCTCAGCGACGGCCGGCGTGTTGACGAAATGCGTCATGCTCAGCCGCAACGGTAGCTTGCCCTGATTGTCCAGATCGATGATTGCGTTCAATGCAACCTCGGTTGCGATGGGGTTGCCCATGTCCATTGCCGCCGTGAATCCGAACTCCGAGAGGCCCTCGAGCACTTGCGGAATCGACGACAGCATCGCTTCCGGCGAGATCGCCTCGATGGCGTTGATGACTGGCAAGCTCGCCGGGCTGCCCTTGATCGCGCCAGTAGGCTCGCCGTTTTCATCGCGAACGTATTGGCCACCCGAGGGATCCTTGGTGTCTTTGGTGATGCCGGCAACTTCCAGCGCCTTCGAGTTGACCCACACCGAGTGGAGCGTGTGGTCCATCAGCATGACAGGACGATCGGGCACGACCTTGTCAAGCGCCGTTTTATTCGGTCCCTTTTGATCAAAGTGGAAAGCGTTATAGGAAGCCCCAAAGAGTGTCGTCTTGTCAGGATTCGCGTCAGCATATTCCTTGAGCTTGCGTAGCACATCGTCGATCGAGTCGGCCATGGTCAAAGGCAACCCCGACGATGTCGCCGCGCCCATCATGACGTGCACGTGCGATTCCACGAACCCGGGCAGCAGCATTCGGCCCTTGAGATCGATCTCCTCGGTGCCCTGACCGACGAAAGCCCTGGCGCCGGCATTGTCGCCGACATAGACAATCTCTTTGCCGTCGACCGCAACAGCTTCCGCCCAGGGCTGCTTTTCGTTAACCGTGTACACCTTGCCATTGGTGAGGACGAAGTCGGCCGGTTCACCAGCAAGCAGCGTCGAGCAGCCCGTTGCCAAGAGCAAAGCCAGCGTGGCAGTCAATCGTGAGATGATAATGTTCATTCTTCCGGTTCTTTCGTGGAAAGTAGAGGTAAACAATGTCTGTTCCTTCTGGTCCGCAAGCGGACTGCCAGGTACTGCTCCCCGCAGGCGAGGCGAGCGAAAGTTGGGTTACGAAGACAGCTTGATCGCTGCCTTTCGTGTCTCCTCGGCCAATTCGTCGTAGTCCACCGTGGTCAGGCGGCCTTGATCGACGATCTTGCGTCCGTTTACGAAGCTGTAGTCCACTGCATCTGTCTGACACAGGATCAATGCCGCCACGGGATCGGCGTGGGCACCGACATGCGGTTTTCGCTGGGTGTCGAAAGCGATGAAATCGGCCGACATACCCTTGGCCAGATGGCCGATATCGTCGCGGCCCAATACTGCAGCGCCACCAAGGGTGGCTATCTCCAATGCTTCGCGAGCGGTCATGCCGGTCACGTCGACTTCCCGTACCCGTGCCAACAGCAGCGCCTGTCGGGCTTCGTGTATCAAATTGCTGGTGTCGTTCGACGCAGATCCGTCGACGCCCAGCGCAACCTTTGCCCCGGCGTCCAACATGCTGCGAATCGGCGCCGCCCCGCTAGCCAGTCGCATGTTGCTGCAGGGGCAGTGCGCCACGCCCACTCCCGCCTTGGCGAACATCCCAATGTCCTTCCCATCGAGTTGAACGCAGTGGGCATGCCATACATCGCCGTCCAGCCAGCCGAGTGACTCGGTCCACGGCCCAGGCCGCATCCCGTAGTTCTTGTCCATGTAAGTGATGTCGTCCCTATTTTCCGCCAGATGCGTGTGCAATCGGACACCTGGGTAATTGCGAGCCAGTTTGGCCGATTCTCGCATCAAGTCCGTCGAGATGGTGAACGGTGAGCAAGGCCCCAGAGCCATACGCAGCATCGAGTGCCGGGAGTTGTCATGGTACTGCTCGATCAATCGCTGTGAGTCTTTGAGGATGTCGGGCTCCCGCTCGACCACCGAATCCGGAGGCAAGCCGCCCTTACTCTCGCCGATGCTCATACTGCCGCGCACCGCAGTGAAACGCATACCGATATCCGCCAGTGCCCGAATCTCGTCATCAATCGTGCAGTCGTTGGGCAGAATGTACAGATGATCGCTTGATGTGGTGCAGCCGCTCAGCAGCAATTCGGCGGCGGCCAACTTGGCGCTGATGTAAATGTCGTTTGACCGCATGCCAGCCCAGATCGGATACAGGGTCTTGAGCCAAGGGAACAGCGTCCCGTCCGGTTTCACCACACGTGTCAGTACCTGGTAGAAGTGGTGATGCGTGTTCACCATGCCCGGCATGACGATATAGCGGTCATTCAGATCCAGCACCTCGTCCGCCGTAGCGGGCAATTCGGCCGTTGTTCCTACCTGCTGGATCACATTGCCGCGGACCAGCATGGCCCCGCCTTTGATTTCACGCCGCTGTTTATCCATGGTGACCAAGGTCTGGATGTTCTTGACCAGCAGCGTGCGACCGCCCGCCGGAGATTCTGCAGCGGATGCAACATTGCGCGCCGTCTGGGCTGCGCCCAAAATCGGTGCGGCCGCGGCCATCGTCGCGCAGCCTTGAAGGAAACTGCGTCGCGAGACCTGGTTCCCAACACCGTCAGTTGACTTTGAGTTCTTGATCATCGTGAAGTCTTCCTCATGAGAAGTGAGTGACATCATATTCCGAGTGTTTTCCAACTGGGGAGGGCGAAGCTCCCGCTGAGCCGGATTCCCAACACCGCTGCGCGGCTCGGCAGGAGCCTCGCCCTCCCGAGAAGCCGTTTCAGAAATCGAAGAAGTCGCCTCCTCCAAAATCATCGAATCCCCCACCGAAATCATCGAATCCACCGTCGTCGAGGCCGCCGCCCCAGTCGTCGAAGCCTCCGGCGTCGTAGCCACCGACGTCCAGGTCGAAGTCACCGGCATCGTCCATTCCGCCAGCATCGAACCCAGCGTCATCGAAGTCGGACAGGTCCATCGTGTCGATGTTGCCTGTGATATCACCCAGGTCGATGTCTTCCATGTCCAAGCCGAAATCACCGCCGAGGTCTCCCAAGTCGAGATTCTCGTCCAGGTCGCCCAAATCGACGTCCCAGTCCATGGTGTCGATGCCCACGTCGTCCAAATTGATGTCGTCCAGGCTGATATCGTCGTCAATTCGCTCGTCCATGGTGTCGATGTAGCCGCCCAAGCCGTCCCAATCCGCGTCGCTAATATCGTCCCCGATTTCGTCGCGCAGCCGGTCCCAATCGTCGGTGGGCAAGGTCGTTATGTCTTTCCAGTCGTCCGGATCAAGCCCGGATATGTCATCGATGGCGCGCTCCAGTTCACGTCGTTCCGCGTAAGGTACGGCGATCAAATCGTCGCGCAGTCGGTCCTCGATCTCGCGTCGAACGGTGTCGTCGATTTCGCGGCCGATGATGATGTCGCGGATCAGATCGCGGTCCTCCTCGTCTCGGACAAACTGATACAACTTGCCAATGCCCCACACGCCGCGGACCCAAAGCGGCCAGCGGCTTCCGGTCCAGCCCCGTACATACGTCGGGCCGCGGTTAACATAAGTCGGACCTCGTTGAGTGTACGTCGGGCCTCGAACCGTTCGCTGATAGCTGCCGGTGCTGCGACGATGGCTTGGGGTGCTGGTGGTAGGAGGTCGTCTGACCGTCGTGCTGGGCGTGGTTCGCGCTTGGCGTCGCGTGAGCGACCACTGGCCACCGTGCCACCGAAAATCGTACACGCCGGCTGAAGGGATCTGCGTTGTCACCCAGCCAGCTCTTGTGTTGCCGGTCCAATACTCGAGCGTGAGGGGGTAACTTCTCGGACTCAACAAGCTGGCCTTGCGCGGATCAATTTTCCTCTGCGTCTTTCCGAACCTCAACGTTGCCGCGTACTTATCAGGATTGGCCAGGATCACTTTGTCCTTCAAATCCTTCGGAGCGGCCGCCTGAACCGTTGGGCCGAAAGACGCCGTCACCGCTCCCACCGCAATCATCAACGATCCGAATGTTGCTGCGTATTTCATTAGTGCATTCCTTGTTTCAGGAGGGAATGTAGTGCAGTCGGGAGACCACACCAGAACCGGGTCTCGTCCATCACGACTCGTCCGCCGAAGCAGGAGCGGCACCTGTGAATTCGACTTGAGGCAGCGTAACTGCTCCGACTTGGACTTCCTTGACGCCGAGCCTGAAAGATCGCCCGTTGTCAATCACTTCGTACACCAGGGGCGAGCCGTCATATGGGCTTGTTGGAACGGCACCGCCAAACCCTCCCGCAATGGCGTCCAATTTCTTGGGAAACCCTTTATCCGTCCGGCGGGCCGCAAGGGCCAGCGAACAGCGGAGCACAACCGTGTTGGCCTCGTGGCCTGCGAACAGGGCCCCAATCTCCGCTGGGTTCAGTAGGGTTTGTTCACCTATCGCGCCGGCCGCTTTGATGTAACGGTCATACAATCGTTGCCCTCGGTCAACGCGTGCCTGCGGTGGCAGTTTCATGCAGGCCGCGGCCGCTTCGGCGAATCGCACATCCAGCTCCTTCAAGCCAGCCAAGTGCTTGCGAAACGATCGCACATCGTCGAAGACTTCCTTCGGCACGCCCGCCTTGACGCATGCAGCTACGGCTTTCTTGCGGTTCTGCTGCTCGTCCTCAGTGGCCTCTTCGCCCAGGGATTCCAGGATCGTCGTGCCCCACGGCCCATTCGGGAAGGCCGCATTGAGTCGTGCGTAATCCAGCGCCAGGATACTCGTCTCGGAAGCGAGGGTTCGCGCTGGGGCAATCAGATCGTCGCAGATGATCTCGGACAGGCCAAAGGCACGCGAAACACGGTCGGAATCGGGGCATCGAGCCGCCCAGCGAGCCAAGGCAAATTGGTTGTTCTCTTGGATTTGCATTCCTGCCATGGCTTCCAGCAATGTACGCTGACGTGCCATGTGCCGGCCCATTCGCAGGCCGTCGAAGTAGATGACTGCAGCTTCGTCCCATCGGCCTTGCGACTCTTCGTATGCCCCCCGAAGCGTGAGCAAACGGCCCAACTCGACCATCGGCTGTACGTGTGGCAATATGGTGGCCGCCCCACGATCGCTGAAGTCGATGCCGAAATCGCAGGATTCCAACCGGGCTCCTTTGCCGGCCGCTGCGGTCGCGTGACGCGCTCGGTACAACAGTCGTTTCAATTCATTGGGGAAACGGTTGCTAGGTGCCTCAGGCAGGACCTCCCAAAGATCCTTCTCGACATAGCGCAGGTCCGCTTCGTCCAGGTCGCTCATGATCAGCAACGCTCGCTGATAGTGTAACGCCGCATTTGGCGCGGGCGGCGCAAACGGTCCGGCCAGCGTACCGGCTTGTGCTTGAACACTTCCCGTTGCGCATAGCGCTGAGACGATCCCAACGACGGCGTATACTGCCAATCGTGTGTTTGTTGGGGCTCGTGCGACGGAAGAGTTTGCTCTCATCGATCTCTCCTCTTGGTCAAATCGTGTCAAATGAGACATTCTTCGTGTTATTGAATTCCCGTGTCCCATGACGAGGTGACAACTGCGAATTGATAGGTCGTGACGAAGCGCTGCCGCTGTTTGCGGACCAGACAGAGGCCAGAATAGGTCGTTTTGTCTACGGTATGCAGATTGACATATCAGCCATATACACGCATTTAAGGGCCAAAGGGTGAACGAGAATCTGGAGTTTTTTCGGAGATTCCCGCAGAAGTACAGCATTTGCGGTTTCACGCATCTTTCGTTTAACCCCAAGCCCCACGGGCTGGGCGCCTTCGCGCGGGCCGTTGGCCCACCGGTTAAGCGACCGTTTTTGTTTGGTCGGCGATCCTGATAGTTACTCGCATCGGCTGACGTGTGGGCAACAAGGGCTCAGGGGCTGAAATTGGGGGGCGGCAAGCTATAATGGTGTCCACCAGGAGCCATGGACGACGGAGCGACTAGTACCTCACGTCATTCGATTGTGTCAGTACGATGGGCCTCCGAGCCCGTCGGGAAATGGTCGGCCTCGGAGGGCCAACCTACAGAGAGAAGAGACGTGAGGTACTAGAGAGACATCGAAATCGTGTAGGCAATAATCCATCTTGTATGCCCTCTGAAGCCACACAGATCCTATCCGCAATTTCCGCTGGCGATCGGTCCGACTCCGATCGGCTGATGGAGATCGTCTACGACGATTTTCGGGGGCTGGCGGCAAGCTACTTGGGCGATGAGACCCAAAGCCACACCCTGCAACCGACGGCGGTTGTCCACGAGGCTTTTATCCGGCTAGTTGATCAGGACCACGTCGACTGGCGAGGCAAGTCGCATTTCTTTGCGGTCGGCGCGACCACGATGCGTCGCATCTTGGTCGATCATGCCCGCCGCAAGGCCGCCGTCAAACGCGGGGGCGGCCGTCAGCGGATTACGCTAGAAGAAGAGTTGACGATTTCACCGCAAAGCGACGAAGACGTATTGGCGATCGACGAGGCTCTCCACAAGTTGGATGAAATCGACGAACAACGATCCAGAATCGTCGAACTTCGCTTCTTCGGTGGCTTGACGAATGACGAAGTTGCTGAAGTCCTGGGCGTCTCGAAACGTACTGTGCAGAAGCAGTGGGCCGGAACTCGAGTCTGGTTGCGGCGTCAACTTGCCGAAATGGAATAGCGTCTTGTCAAAGCTCAATCTCGTGGTAGCGGAACTCGTCAAGAGTTTCGGCCGGCAACGCAAACTCCCGAAAGTCTTGGCGACTTCCGCTACTTTCTAACTTGGATTTTCACGCTGGACAAAGCACACGAGATGGACTCGGCATTCGTAAAGCGAGCATTGGAAGTCGTCGACGAGGCGATGGCGCTGGACGAGCCCGAACGAAGCGACTTTGTCAAACGAGCATGCCAACATGACGAGCAATTGCGCCGCGAGGTCGAGTCTTTCCTGAGATACGACACTGGCGTCTCGATTGCTCCTTCGGCGACCGAAGAATTACCGGTCGAGCTGCCAGAGGCACACTCGGCCGATCGATATGAATTACGAGACGAGATTGCGCGGGGCGGCATGGGCGCCATTCTGCGTGCCTACGACGAAGTCCTCCAACGCGAAGTGGCCGTCAAGGTTCTTTTGGAGGAGCACGCCGATAACACAGACTTGATGAGACGGTTTGTCGGCGAAGCTCGCGTTGGCGCCTACCTGCAGCATCCAGGGATCGCGCCCGTCTACGATCTCGGTCGACTCGCGGACGGCAGACCCTTCTTCGCAATGAAGCTGGTGCAAGGCGAGACGCTGGAAAAGCTACTGTCGAAACGTGACGAAGAACAATCGGATCAACCAAGGCTGCTGGCAATCTTCGAGCAACTATGCCAGACCGTCGCCTATGCCCACTCAAACAGCATCATCCATCGCGACCTGAAGCCCGCCAACGTGATGGTTGGCCTGTTTGGTGAAGTCCAGGTGATGGACTGGGGGTTGGCGAAGAAGCTGAAAGCGAGACCGGAGGCAGGAGGCCAGAGCCTAGAGGAAGAAGGCGGAAGGCGGAAGGCGGAAGACGGCGAAACAGAAGATCGAGAATACGATTCCGCACCCTCTGCCTCCAGCCTGCAGCCTCCGGTCTCCAGCCTCTCTTCTGACACTCGCTTCGGCATGACAATGGGCACTCCCGCGTATATGTCGCCGGAGCAGAGCGTTGGCCGCCGTGATAAGACGACCGATGTTTTTGCGCTGGGCGCTATCCTGTGCGAAATCCTGACAGGCGATCCCCCCTACGTTGCGAAGTCGCCGATCGAAGTTCACGCCAAGTCGGCCGAGGGCAACACGACGGGAGCATTCGCGCGACTGGATGAATGTGGGGCTGACGCCGAGTTGATTCAGCTCGCCAAGAAGTGCTTGGCCGTATCACCGGACGAGCGACTGCAGGACGCTCAGGAGGTGGCGGGTCGGATCGCCCTATACCTGGAGGCAACACAGGCCCGTCTCAAATCGGCGGAGATCGCGGCGGCAAAGGCCGAAACGGCGGCTCGCGAAGAACGCAAACGGCGGCGAGTGACCGTGGCGCTGGCCGTCACAGTTTTGCTGATTGTCATCGTCGGGCTTGGGAGCTGGGTTTGGAATCGGCAATTGCAGACGCGGCACGCGGAAGAACTCGCGCGGAAAGAACGCGAACGATTTGAGCGCGAGGCAAAGCTGGCCGCGAAGCGAGAGTTTGCAGAAGAAGAGATCGAGGCGACGCTTCACGAGGCGAGTCAGCTCTACGATAAGGCAAAGGCTACGGCGCGGCTGCACGTGGAGCCTTGGGTTAGGGCGGTTGGCGCATTGGAGAGAGCCGAGGCGTTGGTCGAGACCACGGCTGTGTCGCCCGACGTTCTCCGGGATGTGAAGGAACTGGCCGCACAAATACGCGGTGGAGATGCCGAACACAGGGAGTTCGCGGATCAAATGTTGGCAAGCGCCTTTCCACAATACGAGTCAGAGGAAGATCGCAGAAGAGCGTATGAAGTCTGGCGGAAGATGGGGTATTCTTTCTTGTATCGCATCTCAACAGGTTCTGTTACCTGGAAGGTCGCAGCATCGGCGCCGGGTTGGAGAGTCGTTAAACCTGACAAAGTGACTTCGGAATTGGGCGCCAAACTCACTCGACAATTGGACGACTCGATCCTGGCAGGCGGCGTGCATCACGCGCACGACACCTACCGATTCACGGCGACGCACGACATGCATGGCGTGACCGCGTTCCGCTTGGAGGTGCTGCCGGACGCCCGTCTACCGGACAATGGTCCGGGACGGGACGAAACAGGCGACTTTCGCCTGGCCGAATTTCGTGTGAGTTTAGCGGCGCCGGATCAGACATCAACGGCGAGGGACCTTGAGTTCTTCAGCTCGTGGCAGAGTTACTATTTTCACGGGTGGGCAAAGGAAGCCGTGGATGGTGACCTGTCGACTGTGTGGAGCGTGTTCGGCAAGATGGGCGAAGCGCACACCGCCATCTTCGTGCTGCCCGAGGCTTTTCCTGAAGCGGGCGAACGGCGTCTAGAGGTTACGCTACGCCACGGTGGCAAGACGGGGGCCGCCATCGGCCGTTTTCGGCTGTCGGTCACGCGCGAAAAGTGGGAAGACATGTATAGTGAATGGCGGCGTGTGGACTACGACCCGTACGCCGCCAGGAACGAACCGCGATAGTTGACTCACTATCTCTCACCTGGTATTCGCCCAGGTTGCCCAGACTACACAAGCCGCACAATCGGCGCCTGCGCGACATCGACGCGGTATTCTGGCCTGTTGCAGGCGGCACAAAGCGGAACAACCGGCCGATATAGGCGATGTGTGACAAACCGCATAATCGTCGTTATTGGAGCCGCCCAGAATGACAGTAGCCGGAGCAATGCGACGGAGATGTCTGTGTATGATGTCTATCGTCGTGTGCATGGTGTCTACGGATGGACTGAACAACCACGCCCGGGGACAACAGTCTTTATCGATAGATGCTGTCGCGCCCACAGATCAGGAACTACTTCGGCGTCTAGAAGCTACGGAATCCGAGTTGCGTTACCTGCGCACAAGGGGCCAACAACGCACGGAATGGAGACAGAGCGTTGGGGAACAACTGCCTGTGGTTCCTGCCAGTCACACGGCGGTCGACGCGCCAACAACCTTCGCGTCTTACAACGTGCCGTCGAGCGCAAGCCCATGGGAAATCGTCCCATTTGGCTTTCTGACTGGCGAGGCAATTGCCGCTGAAACGAGTACGCGTTCGCGGCCCTTTATCCTCTATTTGACCGAAGGTCGTGCCGCTGCCGACCAGTTCACTGTGCACGGACAGACAACGGCATTGGGGCTCAAATTCTCCGGTCCGTACGTCGGCTCACTTCAACTAGGTGGAATGATCCTGTTCAATTTCCTTGGAGATCGCCCGGCATTAAATCAGTCCACGCCGTTCTTCTTGCGGGGCTACGGCGAATTGAAGAATGAATACTGGCGTTTCACTTTCGGGCAGCAGGGCGATCTATTCAGCCCGATCAACCCCGTAACTGTCAATTTTGGCGGCCACAAGCAAGCTGGAAACGGAGGCGCCTTTCGAGGATCTATACGAGCCGAACGCTTCATCCATGTTAGTGATAACGTGCAGTGGAAGCTTCAGAGCGCCATCAGCCAACAAGTTATTACGGACTTCGTCGTTAATCCCAGCGTTATTGGAGAAGACAACGGCTGGCCCAATGTCGAAGGCCGTATCGGCCTTGGCTTTGGACCAACGGCTGGCTGTGCGCGACTTGTGGAAGTTGGCGTGTCCGGCGTAATTGGCGAAGTGCGAGAGATCAGCCTCACGAAGGAAAACGTGTACACATCATGGGGCCTTTCGGCGGACGCACAATACAAGACGGAACGCTGGGGTCTCGGTGGCGAATTCTTCGTGGGGCAGGCTCTTGGTACCTACAATCTGGGAATTGGGCAGAGCATCAATCCGACGGACTCAGAGGCCATTCGCACGATTGGTGGATGGAGTGACATCTGGTACAAGTTGACTCCCTGCCTGACCATGCACGTTGGTTACGGAATCGACAATCCCAGAAACGGCGACCTCGGCACCTTCACCGCCGGCCCATTGACGATCGGTCAGCGGTCGCGCAATCAGGTCATCTGGGCCAATCTGATCTGGGACGTGAGCAAGCACTTCGACATGGCTTTCGAGGTGAGCCACCGAGAAACGGATTACATCGCGCCCAGCGTCTCCAACAACGGGATGATCTACCACTTCCGCTCGCGGATCAAATTCTGATCAGCGCAAGCGCAATCGCCCGCGGCTTCTGCCGATCTTCAGGCCTTTCCACTGCTCCCGAATGTCCTCAGTTTGTGGACAACGACGGACTTGACGTTCTCGCGGGCTTCGAGCAGGAGATTCGGATAGTCCAATCCGTCTTGCGAACCGGCCAATTCACGAACTCGATCGCATGCTGCGGCACTCATCTCCGTGAAGATGTTGATTTTACAGATCCCCAACGAGATGGCCGTTTTGAAATCGTCATCGGAGATTCCCGACCCTCCATGCAGCACGAGTGGCACGGGAGTCGCGCCGGCTATCGCTTGGAGACGTTCGAAATCAAGTTGAGGTTTACCCCGATAGAATCCGTGTGCATTCCCGATGGACACAGCAAGGGCATCCACGCCGCTCTCTTCCACGAATTGAGCTGCCGCGTTCGGATCCGTAAACAAAATGTCCTGATTCTCTTCCGTAAGATCCAGTCCTTCATCATTCAACGTGCCGAGTTCGGCTTCTACGGTTACCCCGCATTGCTTGCATATTCGAACGA
Organism: uncultured Pirellulaceae bacterium; assembly: GCA_964617665.1. GTDB lineage: Bacteria > Planctomycetota > Planctomycetia > Pirellulales > Pirellulaceae > JADHUC01. Next base: position 58,053 of record CAZUAH010000001.1, on the reverse strand, counting down.
CTTCCCGAGTTCTCTCCAAGTTCTCTGCGAAAGGAAGCTTAGAGCCGTCGTACATCACCGAAGGGAATCCGGCTTGAATCCCCTTCAGGATTACGTCCAGACTCTTGCCGTGGTCGAGGTTCAAGCCCACCGGGACCGAAATCTTGGCCAACTGTTCTATGACATAGCGGAGATAGGCTGGAAGATCCATCCATGGATAGTGAACAGGATTGATCTGAAGCAAGACAGGAGAACGCTCCTCCTCGGCCGCCTGCAGAATGGCTGGCAGGAACTCGAGGCCGAAGATATTGAAGGCTCCGACGGAATACGAGTTTTGTTGTGCGTCCTTCAACAATTCAGCGTAGGAGACTAACGGCATAGGGATGTAACCGAGTTTTGGGAATGAGAAGTGAAGAAAGCCTGTGTCCTTGCGTGAATCCGCTTGCTTCAGAGTCTCGAAACCAAGGAGCACGCCAACCAGTGCAGGAAGGTATCACAACGAGTGTCAGATTTCCATCCTTGATTTCTGGTTCTTCCCGTAGACTGCCAGAGGAAGATGCTCTGCACGTTAAACGCGGTACGGCAAACCCGAAACGGACTTCATTGCGCCAGAGTCTCCAACAGCGGCATGGTCTACTGCTTCCGTGAAGGGTCAGATCCTGATCACCATCTACCGTGGAACCGGATACGTTCCTGCGATTCTGTCTGGAATGCCCCGCTGTGGCATCAACGTGGACCACACAGCCAGGGCGGTCAAGACTGGGAGCAGTAGAGGAAGCCCCCAAAAGACCCCAGGCTTACCGAATGGCACCACCATCGTCAGGGCAAGCAGACAGGGCGACCACGTGATCAGGCTTCGCCAGAAGACTCGCAACCGTGACGCTCTTGCCCCGGTGCTAGTGACAATGGCAATTCCCAGCAGACGCAGCAAAGGCCCCCCGCGAAACGCCAGAGCGCACACTGCACTCGGGAAGGCCACGAACAACAGCAGGGTGACGTAGACCGCGACAACGCCGAACGTGGAAACTGGATATGGCAGGAGCGGCGAGCGGTTTTCGAGAAACTTCTTCAATTTGGATGCCGCATCATCGACCGCCTCTTCCGATGGATTAGGGCGCGCTGCCAATACTCGTTCGGCGATTTTTCCTTGTGCTGGGGTGATTATCCCGCGAGCGCACGCAGACGACCACGTCGATTGATCCGATATCGTCCTGCGGAAACGTCCCGCAACATAGACTTCCAACGCGTCTCGCTGCTTCAATTGGTGTCCCGTGGCTCCGTCTCCTTTCCGGTGGATTCTCTCCAAACGACGCAGGCAATGCCGCACTTCCCCTATGTCCGGGTGCTGCTCAAGGAACTTTTCCGTTCCCGATATACCAAAGGAAAAAAGAACCGCGGCTAGGACCGGAACAACGACACAGCCAACCAGCAAACTGAGGCGTCTTCCTCGGGAGACAAATGCAGACCGCTGCAATAGCAGCTCGAACTGGTCGATCGGAAATTCAGGGCCCGGCATGGCAGGTAGTTTATCGAGGAGGGTCTTCGCGCGAACCGGCAACGGGGCGGCGACCGTTTGGGCGGTTGCGTCGGTCGAGTCCACGGCGCGACTTTCCAACGTGGCGATTGCGACCTGATTCAAGAAACATCGAACAGATGCGAAGTCTTTGCCGGTGATCGGCGAGGACTCCAGCAGCGGGCTTTGAGCTTCGACGCCAGGTGCGGGGAAATCCAACAGCTTGGCTCGACCATCGGCGGTAATCCAAATCCTGTCCAACGCCAGAACGTCGGGAAGCGACCCGTCCTTCAAACCGGCATTGAGTTCTATGGCGAGATCGAACAGCCAGTAGCGCACCCTGTGCCATGATTGGCGGTGGCCCAGGACATTAACGAGCGGTCTTCCCGACGGGGCCTCGTAGGCGTCCCAGCACTCGTTCTCCGACCGCCTGCCGTTCAACCACCGCAATCGCCCTGGCCGCCCCACGTTGCGAATGGCCTCCGCCACAGGAGGCTTTTCGCTGGTGGACATTCGAATCCAGACTTTCCGCAGCAGCTTCATGTCGTACGCGAGAGCGAATTCCTCGCCGTCGGTCTTGTGCAAGTGATCCAGGACGTAATACGGTCCAATCGTTGGCGTGGTGTCAGTATCCGGCAGCGGTTCTTCCTCGCCCGACAGCAACGGCCGCCCATGATAGGCGGCCTTCTGGATCACGCGTGTGCGACTCAGCAGGTCATGGAATCCTGCAAACCCGTTTCGGCGCCGTGCGGTCAAGAACATCACGGCAAGCAAGATGTAATACGTGTAACCAACCGCCATTGTGCCCCCATCGGCATGGGCGTTTGACAGGTCGCCCAAGCCAAGCGAAAAGTAGGGAACCGAGATCATTGATGGAAACACTACGTAGACCGCGACGCGGAACAATGCCCTAGGCACGCCGGGAATATTGCGATGCCGATCCACGACTCGAAGTCGACAGATCGCCTTGCCCGGCGAGGCCCCCCACAAGCCTTCGGTCAAGGCAAAGTAAAGCATGAAGGCCACGTTGACTCCGAGCATGGACCAGACAACACCACCGGATTCGAGTAGGTCGAAAAACGGAAACGAGCCGGGGTTTCGGAACCAAGCAAGAAGTGAGAGCCAGACCACGAGGGACCAAATCACGTAGTCGATGATTCCTGCTACAAAACGCCAACCAAGCGTAGCCGGCGTGGGCGCTGTCGAGCTATAGGGCAAGAGCGCCAGACGCATTTCATCGTAGCTTCCAAAACGGGCCTTGGGTTGCTTTTCTAGACACCTCAATACAACATTGGCCAGCCCTTTCGGAATATCGTTACGCACGGCGGCCGGTGACGGTGCGGGGGACTCCAGGACCTTGGCGAGTAGCTGCACGTAGTTGCTCGCTTCAAACGGAGTTTCACCAGTGAGCAGGTAGTACAGCGTCACCCCTACTGCGAAGATATCGGATCGGACGTCGAGTTCGTCGCCTCGCAATTGCTCCGGAGAGGAAAAGGCTGGCGTGCCCAAGAAGACACCCTCCGCGGTCACATTCGTTTCCGTGCGGGGCGCGGTCGAAATAGACAGGCCAAAATCGCCTACCTTGACCGTCCCATCGGTATCGACAAAACAGTTCGCAGGCTTGACATCTCTGTGCAGCACGCCGACGGCCTGAGCGGCCTCCAAACCCGCGATCACTTGCAGGACAACGTCAACTGCTTCGCCGACAGGCAGCGGGCCCTCGCGTTGGAGTCGCCCTTGCAGAGTTCCGCCCGCCACCAATTCCATGCTGATTGCGGGCGTGTCCTCGATCTCCTCGGTGCCAAAGACGTATACGCTGTTAGGATGATTAACCGACGCCGCCAAACGCCCCTCTCGCAAGAAACGCTTCCGCGCGTCGGGCGAATCCAGCGAATGGTCCAGTAGCTTCAACGCGACTCGCCGACCGCTCTCCAGGTGTTCGGCTTCATAGACCGCCCCCATTCCACCTTTGCCCAACCGTCGTTCGATTCGATATCCGCCAAACTGCGCACCCGCTTCAAGTGGGGCACTTCTGTTGTTGGGCGACGCGTTCGGCCTATCGCCCTTGGGCAGCGTTTCGGCCAGACCGCTCGGCAATTCACTACCGGTGGGCCCCGTGCGGCTTGCCATGCCCAGCTTCAACAAGCACTCGGGGCACAGTTCACCCGGGGCATCGGCGGGTAATTCCCCGCCACATTGTGGGCACGGGCGTGTATCTGGCATAAAGCTGTCTCCGAGTAAGGTTGTTTTCGCTAAGCCTTACAGACGGAAAACGCGAGGAAGGTTACAGAAGAACTACGAACTTTTTTCGGCGCGAACTGCAGCGAACAGGTCATTCAACTCGTCGTCAACCTCGGCCGGATCCTCGACGGTCTGGGCGATCTCCGACTTCAACAGTTCGCGATAACGCCGCCGAAGTCGATGAACGGCAGCCTTAACGGAACCTTCGGTCATGGCAAGGTCTTCCGCAATCTGCCGGTAGGAAGGGGAATCTCGTCCGCCAGTTAGCGCGCCTTTCAGACGCTCGAAAACGGCTGATTTTCCCGCATCGGAGAACTCCTGCTGCAACCGCTGGACCACTTGATCCAACAGAGTCAATGCCCAACGTCGTTCGTACAGTCGTTCCGGCGTAAGGTCATCCGCTGGTTCCAGCTTGTATCTGCTTTCCGCGTCGCGAAAGTCCAAAGAGAATGCGCAGCGACCGCCGCCGCGTTTCTTGGCTCTGGCTCGATCCCGTTGCTTGGACAAGAAGTGCTTCAGCGCGGCCAAGAGGAACGAACGGAACTTGCCTCGTTGCCGATCCACGTCTCGCAAGTAGTCCTTCTCGATCAATTGCGCGAGGAACTCTTGCGTCATCTCTTCGGCGTCGTGAGAAGAGAAGCCGGACCGGCGTACGTAGGCGTACAGCGGAAACCAATATCTCTCGCAGAGCGTGGCCAACGCACGCCTAGAGTTTGGCGAGGCACGCTGGCCAGCCGCCAACACGACGCTCCAATGTGTCGTTGTGAACCACGGGCGATCGCCTGATTCCAGTTCACGCTTTTCTTCTGGGGAGGACATCTCGAGCCACGGTACCTATGTCTCTACTTGGACGTTCGCTTCTTCGTGCTGTTGCCACCACTCGACCGCTTGTTGTTGTGACCACTGACCCGCGCAGTCGCAGTCGGCCAAGGCTTCGGCCAACTCTTCCGCCGACCGAAATCGATCGCGTGGTTTCTTTTCCAGGCAGCGAATGATGATTTGCTCTAGATCCTCCGGCAGATCGGCCCGAAATTCCGATGGAGGCGTGACGTCTTCTTGCGAGTGGGCGATGAGTACCTTCGAGATGCTCGTGCCAACGAACGGAGGTCGGCCGGTGACGAGAAAGTAGGCAACTGCCCCAAGCGAGTAGATGTCCGCTGCCGCAGTGGCATAGCCGGATGCAAGGGCTTGTTCCGGCGACATGTACAGCGATGTACCCACGATCGTGCCCATTCCCGTCAGATTAGGATCGTCAGGCATCGCGGTTTCCCGGACTACTCCAAAGTCTAGTAGTTTCGCTACATCGTACACACCACCAAGGCAGGCCGCGAAGATATTGGCTGGTTTGATGTCACGATGTACCAGGCCCGTTGCGTGGGCCTCGCGTAGTGCGTTGCAGGTTTGTGAAAGGAAGTGAACGACACGCGCCGGCGCCAGTGGCCCGTATCGATCGACAATCTCGTCCAGGTTCAGGCCGTCCAGCAGTTCCATCACGTAGTAGAACGTGCCATCCGCGGCATGTCCGTAATCGTAGATCTCGATCGTATTCCAATGTGACAACTTTGCGGTGGCTTTCACTTCGCGTTCGAATCGGGCCAGCACTTTTGGCTCGGTCAGGTACTCGGGACGGATCAGCTTGATCGCACACGGTCGCTTTAACAGTAGATGTTCGGCCATGTAGACTTCGCCCATACCGCCCTCGCCCAGCTTGTCTTGCAGACGGTACTGCCCATATTGCCTTGCCTCAAACGCTTCGCGTCTGGCCGAGTGGATGATGTGTGCAGCATAGATCGCCACAAACGCCGACAGAATCGGCATTGGAATTGGGATATTGAAGCGATTTTCGCACAACAGCTCCGCCACTCGTTCGTTGCACGAGCACACGGTGAACGTGACGACGAAAGGGATGCAGGCGGCGGGCACAAGAATCGCGGCGGCGCGTTTCCAACTGTTCGGCATGAAGATGCCGTAAATCAAGATGACCAACGACCATCCCACATGGTTGAAAATGCCGGCACTCACGGTCGAAACCGCATCGTCGAGGGCCGCGAAATGCACCATGGCAGTTGATTCAACAAGTACCAATTTCGTTCCGATTGCCAGCAGCACGATCAGCTCGACAACTCGTAGTTGTTTCAGCTCCATCACCAGTCGGCTGAACAGCAAGCCACAGCAACCGAACATAATCGCCAGAATAGCAATCCGCAGCCAAACCAGCAGGAATTCGCCGCTAACCAGGCTGCGGACAAACGCCACGGTCAAGGCGACAGCCAGTATCAGAACAACGGTCCGCAAACGTTGCCGAAGCAACTGGCTGGTCTCGTCGGTCAGATGTGGCGTCTGCGGTGCGATCAACACGCGCGGTCTGTCGACACGTCCGCGTTGGCGGGCCACGGGTGGTGACGTCGGCTGATCCTCCGTCTCGGCCATATCCTTGCGATCGTGGTGTTCAGTGGGACCGGCCAGGATCGTCTCCGTGGTGTGATATTCAAGCAGGCCAATGACTTCCTGGTGAAGCTCGAGGTCGCCGGAACATGCTTGGTCGACAAACGGGATGCGCTTGGGATCGGGAAGCTCGATCGCCCGAAGGAAGATCTCCTTTGCGCGGGCGTGAAGGTCAGCAGGCATGCCTAATCCTCGTCAGCAAGTTCTCGACGCAACCAAGCGCGGACCATCGTCCATTCGGCTTCCACAGTTCGCTTTGACACTCCTAATACTTCCGCGACCTCGGCGACCGTCAACCCTCCGAAGAAACGAAGTTCGACAATCTTCGCTTGGCGAGTGTCCAGCTTGGCCAGTTTTGTCAGCGTTTCGTCGACCTCCAGGAGATCAACCCCACGGTACGACGAGACGTGGCATCCCTCGGTCAACTCGATTCGCTCTCTGTCGCCGCCCCGTTTGGCACGTTTCTTGGCCCGCGCATGATCGACCAGGATGCGACGCATGGCTTCGGCGCCAACCGCAAAAAAGTGGGTACGGCCCTTCCATTCCGCGCGCTGCTGGCCCACCAGTTTCAGAAACGCCTCGTTCACCAAGGCTGTCGGCTGCAATGTGTGTCCGGGCGACTCGTGTTTCATGTAATCGCCCGCAAGAGCCCGCATGTCGTCGTAGACCAGCGGCATAATGCGATCTGCCGCCGCGTTGTCACCACCATCGATAGCGTCGAGGACTTGCGTCAATTCTGCTCGGCCGTGGCTGTCCATGGTCTTGCACCTTCCGAGTTCAATGTTTCCAACTCTCCAATCTAACCGAAGAGCCGCCTGATTTCAGTATGCCATACCCCATCGCCACGTTTTAGGTGGTGGAATCACAGGATGTGACGCGTCGTTTTGTAGGAACGGTTCGCGAATGGCCGCTATTCCTCCCAAAAAGCAATTAACAGAGGTGAAGCCGTTGTGTTTGGTGAAATCCATGGAATTCGGCGTCTATTTTGCCGTCTTTCATGGCCATGCCAGGCACAAGTACTCGGGTGCGTGAGTCCAGACACATTTTGTTCTGCGGATTCGACGTGGAAACATCGCGTATCTGAGCAGACGGAACGTAGGGCATCACATGGAAGAGACGGGACGCTAGAGGCGGTTCGATTTCGGGAGAGAAGCTTGGCTTCTTGACGAAGACGAGCATCGCAGCAGACGCGCTGCGCCCCGAGGTCGAACACGAAAAGGAAATACGGAGAGGATGCATCATGCCAGGAGAACAGATCGCCGTGAGACCGGCAACTGATGTGGACTTGATCCGCCGGACGCTCGAGGGGAACAACGGCTCGTTTGGTGAACTTGTGCGAAAGTACCAAGACCGCCTATACAACACTGTAGTACGCATCGTTGGCAACCAATCGGACGCGGAAGACATCGTGCAAGAGGCCTTCGTCCGAGCCTTTACCAAACTGAAGGACTTCAGGCAAGACTGTGCCTTCTACACGTGGCTGTATCGGCTTGCAGTGAATCTGGCTGTCACCCACATGCGCAGAAAGGTGCCTGCGATCTCACTCGACACGAGTCGCGAATTGGGATTCGGTGAACCGCTCGATCAAGAGGAATCGGCCGAAGCCTCATTAATGCGCGAGGAGCGTGCCCCGGTCATCGCTGCCGCATTGGCCAAACTGAACAAACAGCATCGAACGATTCTCGTTCTGCGAGAGATCGAGCGGTTCGACTACGCGACGATTGCCAAAGTGCTCTGTCTGAACGTCGGCACGGTTCGCAGTCGGCTTCACCGAGCTAGAACGCAAATGCGGAAACTGCTGAATGTGGCAGTCTAATGCGGGATTCGGCTACCAGCCCCAACCGTAGCCACCGTAAAACAAACTCCGGACGGCTCCGCGAGCAACCTCGCGTGACGTAATCAGCGGTGGAGGTACGCGGTACCCTGATCTCCAATAGGAACGTTCGGCGGTGGACGTCCTAAGGCCGTACGCCGAGTAACCGCCGTGGTAGGCTGCCTTGCGAGGCGCGAAGCGACCGGTGGCCAACTGCTGTTGGTGTTTCTCCCACATCGCCAAGCTCGATTTACGCTGGCTCTCCGATGCGTTGTGCATCCACTTCAGGCCCTCACGCCTGCGTTTGATATCCATCAGAATCTCGTACAATTCTCTCGGTGACGCCTCGCCGGCCTTCTCGCGAAATCGCTCGATCTCTTCATCGCTGTAGATCGCTTGGACCCGCAGAAACTCCCGATACCACTCGCGAGTCTCTCGCCAGTCGTCACTGTCCAGTAGCTTTCGTATCTCGGCCGTCTGCGCGAGCCACTGCTGTAACTCGTCTTCCGACATGTCAGCGACTCGCGCGCGAATCTTCTCTATGCGATCATCTTTGAAGACAACTTGTACCGTCTGATACCGATCCAGCCAGGCAAGTATTTCGCGTCTCTCCTCTTGCCAAGACTGACGAGCGTCGCAAGGAGCCTCGATATGAACACCATCCTTCTCTTGAGCGAACGCGAAGTCTGCCCGCTGCAAACCGACTAGAACTGTGATGGCGAATGCCGACCCGATGGAAATGCTGCGACTGATCATCATGGCTGCGTCCTCAATGTGGGCTTGATCACCCGTCATTGTTTCAGCAGCCAGTTCGTTAGTCAAGTTTCTGGCGGCTTCAAATGGGCCGCGTACGACAATGATCTCACATCGTCCAGTTGATTTCTTTGCCCCGCGGACACTCGGCTATGGGCCGAGATGCGGCGATCGGTTGGGACCGCCACATCTACCCAAGGGTGCCGTCGCTTGCTCTGGTGTCGACAATCTCAGCGTTCAGGCAGTGCTCGGCAGCGCCCGTCTTCGACAGCACGAAGACGGGACTATTCCGACAGAGTCTGCAGAAAGGGCCGGGGCTGATCGGCGCACTTGTTGGGGCTGGTTTTCCGTGGAGGGTGAAAGGATCGAAGCCCTACGGTCTTCTCTACTCAGCACCGGTGTCTGCGACAAACGACTCAGCGGCGCCTAGAGTGACGGCGGCACGTTCTTCGGTAGTCTCGTCTTCAGCAGTGGGCTTGCTAGCCGTTTCGGTGTCAACTGATTCCGCCTCGGCTTCATCGGATTCGACCTCTTTGTCGGCGACTGCCACCTGCGTTTCTTGGGCGTTCACAACGCTCTGGATAGGAACTAAACCTGCGATGGCACCTACGTCGAGAATTTGGTCTTCCGGTGCCAAGTCAATGACCGGCCACGTCTTGCGCATATCCTCGTCGACCGACGCTCGCCAAATCGCCAGCACCTCCTTCACGTTCACGTGAGGGTTGCCACGCGAGTTGTCCCTATGGCCGCCTTGTTTCGGATTCACGGGGACCCAGAGCAGGTCAATGATGGCGCTGTCGCGATGGTAGTAGCCGCCTATGACCTTGCCGTCCTGGTTCAGATTCAACGTGTAGTGGAAGTACTTGATGCGGCGATCGCGTGGGCTCTTGTTATACTCGCCGTTGCTGTCCTTCGCATAAGCTACGTTCACCTTGACTTCGACTCGGTTGTTCGGGCGTTTTGCCGAAGAACAGGCATAAGAGTAGATGGGGTAGTTCCATTTTTCTTCGCCAGGGTCGGCTTCCATGCCGATCGGATGCGACCCGCGGCCAACCCAGTTTCCGAGAATGGCATGAAGCGTCCCCGGGTTGATTACGTAGCTCGATCCCGCGAGATTTAGTGGCTCATTGTAGAGGTATATTTCGGCCAGCAGCCCCTTAATGTCCGACGGGCTGAATACGACTCCGTTGCGTCGGACGCTTTTTGTCGGTTCCGCGTGCCGAATCGCCGCAGCGCTCCAACCGTTACAGTGGCCATACCAATGTGGAACGACTCTGCCACCGAAACCAAAAAGTCCGACGCGTTTTGAGGGGTTTCTCTGAGGGCCCGTGTCCCATCGCTCCCACGATGATGCGAGAGACCTGCCGCGATGATACGCGAGGTCGTACTTGTGCATTGCCGAGGCTGTGCCGCCGCTCCGGTCCGGATAGATAAAACCGGAATAGGGAACTCGGTGTTTGGGGACACTACCCTTGGTGGGCAGATCGTCGAACGTCCAGACAAAGTCCTCGCCCCAGTAATTCTGGAATGACTCATCTTGCGTTTGGACGACTTTGTCGGGGATCGACGATCCAATGATGCCGGCGCTGATCGCAACGATTAGTGTAGATGTTCCCATGTCGGCTCCCTTTAGGCAGGATTGAGGTCTCCGATGGGAGAGAACTAGGGATCGGAGACGCACTGGCGGGGTATGGAGTACGCTGCTGGAAAATAGCACGTGCAAACAAGTTGTCAAACTGAAGGCAACGGGTGGTAGCGGTTCTTGCGATTGCTCGGCTGGCGCACGAACTGCGGCAAACAGAATCGATATAATAGCGCTGTCAGCCGCGTATCATAGCCACGCTTGGAGCCTAGACGTTCCGGGGCTGGCATAGCAAGAAGACCGGCAGGACGCAGGCAACCTCCAAGAGCGAGTAGCCGTTCAAATCCGATGCAAGGACCACAGATCCTGACAGGGCCTTGGCGTCCATCCTAAGCCTTGTCGCGACCGAGTCCATGACGTAGATAGCGTCTATGGAAGCCTATCGAATTTCGAACAGTCTTGGCCAGTTCTTTCCGGTGACGAACAACCTGTCGCGTTGTTCATCGTAAGCGATACCGTTCAGCACGGCCCCCCGTTGCGACGGTCGGGGCCCGAGGTGCCGCAGGTCGATCCAACCGATGACCTGTCCGGTGGCCGGCGAGATTCGGGCGATATAGTCCCCTTTCCAAATGTTGGCCAGAATCTCGCCGCGGACGTACTCCAACTCGTTCAATTTGCGGACGCGCCGGCCCTCGCAGCGAACCGACAGTTGGCGGACAACACGAAACGTGTGCGGATCCAGAAACCGCAGTGTGGACGAACCGTCGCTCATAATCAGATGCCTGCCGTCGTTTGTCAGTCCCCAACCCTGGCCTGCGTATCGGAACCATCCAAGTTGTCTGAACGTTGTTTTGTCATAGACGATGCCAATACCTGCTCGCCAGGTCAGCTGGTAGATTCGGCTGCCTATGATAGTGATTCCCTCACCGAACAACCGTGGATGCAGCGTTCGCCATTGCCGCACCCTTCCAGTTTCTAGTTCCACCTTGCGCAGCGACGAACGGCCCCAGCCCCCCGTACCTTCGTACAGGACACCATCTGAGAAGACCAAGCCTTGTGTGAACGCCCCAGTGTCATGAGGGAACGAATTGACAACTTGAGCTCGATAGATTGGGGGCGCACTCTCCCGCGACTTGGCCCAAACCACACATGCGCACATACTACAGACCAGCGTCATGGCCGACACCCAGCCAAGACGCCAGATCCGCCAACGGCCACCGCCGGGCGCAAGCCTCAGCGGATCGGCACTACGCCGAGTCTCTCTACATCTTTGTTCTCTCATCAATTCACCCCGTTGCCTGGCCTGACCACCGCATGCGCAAGCGGCGAGAACACCGTTCTTCCCTCGCTCGTGCGCTAGGTTGGTGTGGCAAACCTATTGGAGTTATGGACCTCCGTTTCCCTCCAAAGTTCCCAGGCAGATCTCAAAAATGGAAAAATGAAGCCAAGACCGAAGAGGCACGCAGTCGGGGCGGGTGAGACGGCGTTCGCAGCGAAGGGGGCAGATGGGTCCGAGGATGGACGAATACGAGTTGAGTCAGATCACTGGTGCCGCATCAAGGCAAATCGAAGATGAACGCGGCCTGAACACGGTTCGCCACTCCGACGGCACGGTCGACGTTTTCTCGGAGCCCATACAGATATTCGATGCCGACCCGGACACGGTCCAGTGGTTTCCACATGACATTGGCGGCCAAGTACGTAGTGCGATGCACACTGTCAGGATCTTGAGAGGTTGTGTTCTCGAGGCTGTTTTCGGCATACGTGAAGTTTGAACTCAGCCCGTCGGTCCACTCGTGTGTGATGCCGACCATCCAGCCAAACAGGGGCAAGCCCCCAATTTCGTCGTCTTTTGTTGGTGCCGCGTCCGGCAGGCCGCGATAGCTCCCGATGCCTTCGCCAAACAAGATCTGGTAGTACGCCTTGGTAGATCGTGTAGCGAGGATAGCTCCTGTGAAGTTGAGCCCCCAGGCATGCCCCGTCTGGACTTCGTCCCCAAACTGCGGAACACTTGCCCCGGTCGGCTGGACCCCGACGATGCGATAGAGACCACCGATTTGAAACTGACCCCATTCCCTCTTCAGACGCACGCGACTCGAAAGCAGGGCTGGAGGGAATCGTCTGTACGGTCACAGCCCCGACGTCTGGCAGTTCGTGCACATCGCCTGTCTCGCGCAACTGCCCCAAGCCCTCTTCGGTTTCGATCTCCCAATCCTCCAGAGAGGTTATCGCCAGACTCTCGACGAGCCGTCCTTCGACACGGACCATCGCATCGACCCACTGTCCCACATGCGCGTCCTGCTTGAAGTAGCGCGGATCTACCAGATTCAGGCTGCCTGTGTAGGCCACCTAGCCGTCGATCACCACAATCTTGCGATGGAGCCGCAGGTCCGCGCGGAGGAATAGCATCCGGAACAGGTGGACGGGCAGAGCGGCGTGGAGTTGCACACCGGCGTCGCGTAACTTGCGGGCCTGAGGTCCCCGCAAGAATAGCCGACTGCCCACGTCGTCCAGCAGGATGCGACAAATTACGCCTCGTTTCCGGGCACGCAGGAGGGCCTCGACCACTTCGTCGGCCAAGCCGCCGAAAGTGGAGAAGGTAGAATCGACCATTGGGGCACGAAGGGAGAGCGACTGATGAGCACGGGAAGACAAATGCCGTGCGTACTCTGCGTTGCTTTGTTGGTGTTGAATGAACAGGAGGAAGAAAGGCGAACAAGTCCGGTATGCATTTCATCGAACCGCCGCAACCCAGCGATCGCGTCGTGGCTGCCGAGATTGATGGGCAACTGACGACCGACGATATGAAAGCCGTGGTCGCTCGATTGCAGCCGATCATCGACCGGGGCGAGAAGGCGTTTCTCTACATCGACATGCAGAAGTACGAGGGCTTTGAGTTTGGAGTTGTGAGTGAGAAGCTCAAGCACATCGGGATGCTGTGGAGGGCTTTCGACAAGTACGCCACTGTGGGCACCAAACGCTGGATGGAGATCTGGGTCAAGATCGTCGATCCACTGACACCTCAACAGATCAGACACTTCTCCCCTGACGAGACCCACGAGGCGTCGGCGTGGCTGTTGGACGGCGAGGGCGACCGGCCTGGTGAAGCCTGAATCGAATACGAGCACCACCTCGTTGTCATACGCAGCGAAGCATCCATGGTACGTCGGGGTGCGACGAATGGAGAGAGCTTGGGAGAATCTGCTTCTGTGGTACCGTTCTGCGCGACGGAGGGATGCGAAGCCATGTCGATGCGAAGAACGTGTCCTAACTCGCTGGGACCGGGGGTCTTGGTATTCGCAAACATGATCTCGCGTTGGGGCAGAGCTGACTGCTCGGAAGCCAATATCTTGCGATTCCTTTCTGTGACTCCAACTTCTCCTTTACTTTCCGATGATTGAACGCGAAAGTGCCAGCCCAGCATCAGGATTCCGGTAGCGACAATCCAACTGCCGGCCACTCGCACGACGACGCGCATCCACGGTCTTCGCAGCGACACGACAATCGCGGTTGCGAGCGAGACGACGACGAACAGCGTCGTCATGATGCCAAGCAGCCCCATGGAGCCGCCACTGTCCTTCAAGGCCACGCCGTTCTCGACGCCATGGACAAGTCCCAGGGCAAGCGCGAGAGCGACCACTCCCTTGACGTTCATTCGCACATCGGCGGCGACAAGTATTCCCATCAGGATGAACGAAACGGCAGCCACGGGAAACGTGCCGAAGCCATCAAGCTGGAAGCCGATCAGGCGACCGGCCGCAAACCACACAATTGGAAGAGTGAACAGCACGTAGCGACTATGCGAGGTTCCTCGCAGCCCTGCGTACATGCACAGGGCCAGCACGGGAATGAAATCCTCGGGCGTGAGGAGCAAATGACCGATGCCATCGTACACGGGGCTCAACCCCGTGGTCACCAGGTGTGCATTGGCGGTCGCCGGGCAGGCGATCAGCACAAAAAGCGATGTCAGCAGGACGAGCACTCCGGGGCGCCGCGAGTCTTGTGTGTCACTCGCTTCGCCAGTCAATCCGGTCTGTGGTCGTAATCGGTTGAGGGCACTAGTGAAGCCCGTGGCGCACGATCGCAGAATCGCTTTCCGGCGAGATCCAAGGGCCTTCATGCTACGGCCCTCCAGAGAAAAATTGCGCCGCCGATCGCAATCAACGCACCGGTTGAACGAATCGTTCGTTTTCCGGCGGGCCACTTGTGAATCATGCCGATCGCAATACCCAGGGCGTGAAGGCCGCCTGTGCCGATGACGAACCCCAGGCTGTACAGGATGCCGCTTTGGCCTTCCGGCAGTTCCGTTCCGTGCGCGTGGCCGTGGAAGATCGCGAATGTGCCGACAAGGACCGCAGCAACAGCCAATTTCGGGCGGGCTTCAGCACAAACCATGACACCGAGGACCACGGCCGATAACGCGATGCCGATTTCCACGCCCGGGACGGGAGTGCCGATCAGTCCCAGGAAAGCGCCCATCGACATGACCATGGGAAACACGATCGGCAACAGCCAGATCGCTGGCTTCCCAAGTTGAGCGCCCCACAAACCGACGGCCAGCATCGCCAGAATATGGTCCAAGCCGGACCACGGATGTTCCAGCCCGGTCAGGAATCCGGTTACTTCGCCGTATTCCGTATGCGCAAATGCGGGCCGAGTTAGGAGCAGGATTACAGCCACGCATACGAGAATCACGAAGCGGTCCATTTCTCGTCGGCGAAAACTCATAGGGGCAATACTCCCAACAGTACGGCTGTACGTTCGATAGTCCAAAAAGCGCCGAGGCTGCCGACGGTGTATCCCGGGGCTGCCTCAACCCAGCGAGGCCAGCGGATTTCGAGCACCCGGAACGACCGCGCCAAGGCGAGAGCCAGGAAGACGAAACTCAACTGCCCGAGCTCCACGCCCACATTGAAAAACAGCAATGCCAGCGGCACTTCGGCCTGCGGCATGCCCGTTGTGCTGAGTCCGCTGGCAAAGCCGAAGCCGTGCAGCAGCCCAAACAGAAACGCCACGACCCACGGATAACGAATGGTCAAGCTGGTCTCGCCTCGCCACGAACGGACAATCTCCGGGCCGAGGAACAAAATACTCAACGCGATTCCAGCGTTCAGTGGCGGTAGTGGTGCGCTGGCATACCCGAGTGTGGCGATCGCGAGCGTAATACTGTGGGCCACGGTGAACGCCGTGATCGTTTTCACCAGCGTCTTCGGATTCTTCACGATCAGCATCAACCCGAGAACGAATAGCAGATGGTCTACGCCAACCAGAATGTGTTCCACCCCAAGAACCAGGAACGACCACGCTGTCTGAGCGAGGCCCGGTCTGGCTTCGACGACGTAGGACGGCTGCACCGGCGTCAGCCGACGTGTGATCTGAGTGCCGTCGAGTCTTTCGAGGCGTAGCAGCACGTCGGTGTACGTGCCGGACAAGCCGTCGATGGTGATCGGCGTTCCCGTCAGACCACCCGCTCGTTTGATCTGCATGCGCTGGACGTGGGACGCCACCACGAACGCACTGACCGGCTCGCCTACCACCTGGACATCATCCGCGAAACGAAGATAAAGACCAAACCGTTGATCGATACCACGCGCAGGGACCTTCCAGAGCACGTCGTAGGTATCCGGAGGAGACTCACGGATTTCAAGGTAGGCCGGCCGCATTTCATGGGCTCGCGCGAGCGACTGGGGCCACACGGCGAGTGCAACGCAGAAACAAATCACACGAGTGTTCATGACGGATCGGCCTCGCTTGAGGATACGTCCTCCTCGGGCCACTCAATCACGACGTCATGTTTTTCACGCATGCGATCATCCATCTGCCGACGCATCGCGGTCCGCCTGTCATTGCTCCATTCTCGCTCGACGATCGGTCGAATCTTTGCGAGTTCGGGAAGCCGGCCTTCTGTGCGCTTGTCAATCCTGATCAGGTGCAAGCCGAGTCCGGAGCTTAACGGTCCGTGCCATTGGCCGATCGTGAGTTCATCCAGCTCTCGTGAGAAACCCGTGCCAAAAGTGCTGTCCACACTTCGACGCGAGGATTGATCGAAGGACTCCGGCAGGAGGCTGGGGTCGCCTTCGGCCGCCTCGCCAGCTCGAAGAGCCTCAAGTTGCCGGGTCACAAATTCTGCCGGGGCTTCACCGTGTTTCTCTGGATTGAAGTAGATTTGCTGAAAGGCATAGGTCGGAGATTCGCGAAATTTGTCCTCGTTCTCGGCGAGGTAAGCCGCAAGTTCGTCGTCGGTCGCTTCGCCCAGCATGGCCATATCGTCGGTCAGAAATTCGAGCTTCTGTCGAAGGCGACGGCGAATGATCGTGTCATCGCGGTCAATCCCCATCGCGACGGCTTGCCGGTAGTAAATCTCCTCCAAGACGAAATCGTCGATCAGCCCCTGAAGCTCCTCTCGGGTGGGCGAACGTTGCCACGTCCTCTCAAACACAGTCAGCAACTGCTGAATGCGACCGGCGCTGACGACGATCTGCTCATCGGACTCGCTCGTGTCGGAATCTCCCGCCAAGGCGTAGACAAGAAAGAGCGCAGCTCCGATCAGGAGAAAATGCAGCAGCGGTTCACGAAAGAGCTTGGCCATATGCCTGCTTGGCTCGTGCGAAACGTCACGTTCTTCTGGGCTCACGGAGTGTACCAGATGGGCGATGTGTAGGCTCGCTCCTGCGTCGTCATCTGGCATCCCTCCGGCATGCCAATACCGAAACGAAGGGCCTCATACGCTGTCCATCGCGGAGTGGGGATTTCGATGACACGCGCGTAGTAGAAGGCGCGCTGCGTAGAATCGAACTCGGGATCGGTCCACACGGTGATGAGTTCGGGGTCACCGATGGTATTGGTCCAGATGGCCTTCGCAACATTCACTGTATTGCCAACGGGAGTTTGGCAGCGACCATCCGCACCGATCACGCGAGCATCGGAGACGACAACGTCGTAGATTCTCTCGCAGGCCCTACCATCGGCCTCCACCCAGCCCTTGATGATCTGGATGCGATCGAGGTTGCCGCTCATCGAGTCCTTCATGGCCGCAACAAGAAACGTAGGCTTCTTGCCTACCGGAGCCTTGCGCAAGTCGCCGCCCATCGGAACGCCTTTGGAGTAACCAACGCCGGCAGGAAGCCGGCTCTGCGCGTCCTCTGCCGCAAAGTCCCAACCGCCAAAGAAACGAACCAGCATCCGTGGCCCCGTGGTGGCATACGTTTCCTTACGCATCATCGCGTCCCAAATCGCTTCGCGTGTGTTCTCCGGCGCCCATACCGCAGCGTATCCAGAGGATGCCATTTGCCAACCGTAAATCTTGCCATATTCGCCACCGAGCGCAACGTGGGCCGCGCGCTCGGGTGACGGTTCCACTCCCGAATGCTTGCCGAAGAAGTTCTCCTCTCCCACAGCAGGCATCGAAGTGTGTGAATCGGTGCTACCAACCTGGCCGTATTTGTACGGGTTGACTCCCAGCCGCTGTTCGAACTCAAGACCGCGTTTCAGCCCGGAACGCAAGTAATCCCCTGGAAGCATGCCCTTCGTCTTGGCTTGACTCATATCCAGGTTCCCAAGATCCCACGTCTCGTAGTCGGCAAATTCGTCATCCGGCGACAAGAAGGGATGGGCCTCACCATCACCCTTGATTTGTGTCGTCTCGTAGAGTGGCTCCCAGCGTTGTCGCGCTTCGGCGTATTCTCTGGTGATGCGTCCGCCGGAGAGCGTTTCGACGTCGAACATCAGGCCGTTGCTCAGATTCCCGTTGTGCGGAATGGCCAGAACTCGTCCACCTGTTTTCTGCTCGTAGCCGGCAAGCGCTTGCCAGAGATCTTCTGGATCGGCGCTATCGGCCAGTGTGTAGGGGAGCACCCGCCCTGCCCGCTCGGCGCCGTCGCGGTAAATGACCACGCGGTGCAGATTGTTTCCTTTCACCAGGGAAGTCCACTCATAGCCGATGAAGGCCGTGAATTTTCCTGGCTCGTTGTACATTTCCGCCATCTTCACGCACTCGTCCCAGACCGGGCGTGAGAGTTCCGGAGAATTGGTGGGAATGGGTGTCTTGCCTTGCGAAAACGTCGTGATGATATCCAGAGCTGCATCCACGGCGGCCTTCCCACCTTGCTTGATGCCCTCATGCCACCGGCGGGTCTGCTCGTCAATCACCACCGCGGGATCGCCGTTTCGCAACAGGTCAAATAAACCCATCCCATCGGAGTGGTCGGCGATCACGACAAAATCCAGCGGCCGCCCAAGCCGCGCCCGAAGACCCGTGGAGCAAGTCACCTCTTCTCCACGGCAGAAGCGGTAAGCCTGCTCGAGCCCAAGGCGATTGCCGAAGGTGCCGCTGTCCAACGACAGCGCGGTGTGCAGATGCGTGTCGCCAAAATAGACGTTTGTTGGGAAAGCACGGTTGGCGTAGGGCGAAAACTCCTTCTTGGGAAGCTTCATAGCTTCCCTTTCCATATAGGCGTCCGTTTGTCCGTACGAAACAGTGCCAAGAAAGAGCCCGGCCATCGTAAGGGCATAAATGAGAGTAGTCTTCATGATGCGCTCAATCCTCTCTGTTCAAGTCCGTTTCTGTTCTGACGCGGCGTCGCATATCTCGTCTGCGGCCGCAGCCCGGCGGACGCAAGCCTATCTGGACGGTGTGAACCAGATGGGCGATGTGTAGGCCCGTTCCTGGGTCGTCATGGGAACGTCGTCCGACATTCTAACACCGAAACGCAAGGCTTCGTAGGCGGTCCAGCGCGGTGTCGGAATCTCGATCACCCTCGCGTAGTAAAATGCACGTTGATTTGGATCAAATTCCGGATCGGTCCAAACTCCGATCAATTCCGGATCGCCAATCGTGTTGGTCCAAGTCGCGTTCTTGACATCGACCGTATTGCCAACGGGTGCCCGGCAGCGGCCTTCCTCGCCGATTTGACGACCATCGGACACGACCACATCGTATACCCGCTCCCGCGTCTTGCCATCGGCGCCCAACCAGCCCTTAATGATTTGGATTCGATCGAGATTGCCGCTGTAGGCATCTTTCATAGCGGCAACGAGGAACGTTGGTGATTTCCCACGGGGCACACTTCGCAAGTCTCCTCCCATGGGGACGCCTTTTTCGTATCCGACAGCTGCGGGAAAGCGGGTGTTGGCATCTTTGGCATCAAATTTCCATCCGCCAAAAAACCTGACCGTCATTCGCGTGCCCGTTGTGGCATAAGCCTCCTTACGTTTCATGGCGTCGAAGATCGCCTCGCGTGTGTTCTCAGTCGCCCAAACGGCTGCGTATCCGGAGGCCGCCTGCTGCCAGCCGTAGACGTTCAAGTCGGGGTCGGGCGCGCCGATGGTGATGTGTTCCCAACGTTTGGGCTCGGGCTCTACACCAGAATGTTTGCCGAAGAAGTTGTCCTCCTGGACAGCCGCCAGAGCCGTATGTGCATCGGTGCTGCCGATCATTCCAAACTTGAACGGGTTGATGCCGAGGCTTGCGTCCAGTCTGAGTCCCGTCTTGAGCGCTTCGCGGGCGTACTCGTATTGCAGCATCTCCTTCTTCTTCAACTCCGTGCCGTTTAGATTCGAGCGATCCCAGGTTTCGTAGTCGGCGAACTCGTCATTGGGGGACAGAAACGAGTGTGCCTCGCCGTCGCCCTTGATTTGTGTCACCTCGACTAGCGTTTCAAACCGCTCACGCAGGCTGGCAATCTCTCTGGTCAGCGGCTTGCCATCAAACGTCTCTACGGTGAACATGCGGCCGTTACTGAGATTTCCATTATGCGGGATTGCCAGAACCTCGGCACCGGTGTTCTTTTCAAAATCGGCCAGTGCGCGCCAGAGATCTTCAGGGTTCTTGCTATCGAACTGCGAGAAGGGGACCGTCCGGTTCGCGACAGTGGCGTCCCCACGGAAAATCACATTTCGGTGCAGGTTGTAGCCGCCAATTGCCGTCCACTCATATCCGATCAGTGCGGTGAAACGCCCCGGTTCGTCGTATTTGTCGGCCAGAGCCGTGTAGGTTCGCCAGGCGTTGCGGACGAGCTTGTCACTCTTGAACGGCGGTTCGTCTTTGGAAAGCGAATCGACAATCTCCATCGCCGCCGCAAACATCGTGTCGTAGTCACCTGATTTGAGCATGTCATGCCATCGCCGCCCCTTTTCCGTCGCGAGAATCTCAGCATCGCCGTTCAAGAGTTGAGGCATTAACCCGTACATCTCGGCATGATCGGAAACGACGATGTAATCCAGAGGCCGAGATAGTTTCACTCGCAGGCCCCCAGTCGATACGACTTCTTCACCGCGGGCAAAACGAAACGCGTCTTCCTGATCAAGACGACACATCGTTCCCGCATCCACGGAGATTGCCGTGTGAAGATGAGCGTCACCCCAAAGCACCTTGGTCGGATAGCTGCGTCCGGCGTACGGAGAATACTCGCGTTTTCCAATCGACTTGGCAACTCCGTCCCTGGGTGGCAGACTATCCTGCCCAAGGGCGGACGCGTGCAGCCAAACGATCGTGCTGGCCAGAATGAGAGAAAGCATCCCTGCCTTCATGTGATTTGCATCTGACAAGCCGCGTGCATTCGTCATTGCCGTCTCCTCGTACCGGGTTTCTCTGTCACGAACGTCCAAGATCGTCAACCGCCCAATTCTAGTGGCCCGCTGAACCTCCGCCAACCGGGGCGGGCCCACCTTCACATGGCGACCCGGCTGCCTTGGGCTTCAACCTCCCGGTAGCACTGAGCATTTCAGATAGTCCTGGATCGCCTGTGCTTCCCACGTCTCGAATTTGATATTTGACTCTGCCGCAAGCTGGCTGACTTCTTTCCGGTACTCCCACTTCTTCCAATCTGTCAGATCTTTGGCAATTCGGCCGGCGACTGCCGGCTGATTCCTGATCGCAATCCCATAACTGCGCACGATTCGATCGCGCAGGTGTGTATGTCCGTCACGGCCATGAACCGACAACGCCGTAATGACGGCATGGACTTCCGGTTCGGTGCGGCCCGGATTGCAGAGGTACTCTTCTTCGATCAATTCGATTGCACCGCCCTCATTAAGTTCGATGAAAGCGGTCGCCCACGCGGCAAGGTTGGTTGTCAGCGAGAATCTGCGGCAGCTGTCAAAACTGTCTTCCACAAACTTCCGATCCCGCTCGTCAGCACTTTGGGCCAGCATCAGGATTGCCAGCGAACGCCACTCGATGTACTCGCGCCGCTCCAGCAGCGGAGGAAGATCGCTATCAGCAACGAACCGGGCGACCCGTTTGATCGTGCTGTAGGGCGCCCTGCCAAGTTCTAGGTACGCCAACTCCGAAAGAGCGCGGTTCTTGTGCCCGAACAGAGACAGGAAGAACTCACACCGTTTTCGCGCCCCCGCCTTCCCATTCCATTCCTGAGCGAATATGAGAATACGGCGTACAACGTGTTGATACTCTTCGTTGGCGATCCCCAGATTACGCCACGGCTGATTGTCACCCGCGCGAACAAGCACCGCGACTTGATTCTCATTCGCTTTCAGCCGACGACGAGTCAGACTGTCGAGAAATAGATCCGTGCTAATCGCCCCAGAATTGCCTTTGAGGACTTTGACCGCCTTATAGGAAAACGGCTTGCCAGGATCCTCACGAGCAAAGACCACGACTTCGCCTTCGATGAGATAGTCAGCAGCCGTCTTCTGCGGAAACGGCAGGCAAACGGGACACGCGTTGGCACCATTCATGGACGCAAAGACAACGCACACTGCGAGCAACGCGTGCCGCGCGCCGGGGGCTGTCGTCATCGTTGATTCGCGACAGAGGCTGATTGTGCGTAGTCCCACAGTTGTACACCCGCCCATCTGCGCTTCCTCAGTCGGTCAGCATGAATACCACGTTATCCAGTTCAATCTAGACTTTAACGGATCAATTGCAGCTTTGGAATCTGCGTTCTCGGGTCGATTTCGACATCACAGGTTTCCGCGAGCGCCTCAGCGAATGCGACACTTTTCCCCTGACGCGACTGACGAACCCTGGCCGTGGCTGTTGGGCAACACGGGCAACGGGTCTGGCGATGCGCAAGGCGACGATTAACGTACGTACACGAAAGCAACCCGGCGGTTCTCGCTCTCAAGCTCCGGCCAGGGGGCCCCAGCCGTTCTCGTTGGCTCTCGTTCCCAAGCTCCGGCTTGGGAACGCACACTCGGGAAGCTGTGTTTCCCGGCCTCCGAAGCGAAGCTTCGCGCGGTATGGGTTCCAAAGCGAGAGCTTGGGAACCTGGGGCCGGCCAGCGTTCGTGAGATGGTCAAGGTAAATCGAAGATGAACGCGGCCTGAACACGGTTCGCCACTCCGACGGCACGGTCGACGTTTTCTCGGAGCCCATACAGATATTCGATGCCGACCCGGACACGGTCCAGTGGTTTCCACATGACATTGGCGGCCAAGTACGTAGTGCGATGCACACTGTCAGGATCTTGAGAGGTTGTGTTCTCGAGGCTGTTTTCGGCATACGTGAAGTTTGAACTCAGCCCGTCGGTCCACTCGTGTGTGATGCCGACCATCCAGCCAAACAGGGGCAAGCCCCCAATTTCGTCGTCTTTTGTTGGTGCCGCGTCCGGCAGGCCGCGATAGCTCCCGATGCCTTCGCCAAACAAGATCTGGTAGTACGCCTTGGTAGATCGTGTAGCGAGGATAGCTCCTGTGAAGTTGAGCCCCCAGGCATGCCCCGTCTGGACTTCGTCCCCAAACTGCGGAACACTTGCCCCGGTCGGCTGGACCCCGACGATGCGATAGAGACCTCCGAGTTGAAATTGGCCCCATTCCCGCTTCAGTCGCACGTGTCCGGCAAAGTCCGGTGAAGGGCTGCGCGGGTCAACAGATAGGTTGACCGGCGTTTCGATGATGAACCGTGTCTCCTCGATTGCCAGAGCAAGGGTAAGGTCATCGCAGAGGATCGATTGCGTCCAACGGGCCTGGGCCTGTCGGCGATTCACGGCGGATACCGAGCCTTCGAAATCCAGTGTTGCTGGAGCCGCGGCAACGTCCGTGAACGTCGTCCATGTTCGTCCCACCAACAACGGACCCACTTCGCCATAAGCGTGACGCAGCCGATAGCGATCACCTTCGCTGAAGAAGTCGCCTTCAACAAGAATCCGAATGGTACGTTGATTGGACGTCCAGCGCGTATCAAAACTCAGTCGCGACTGCCGGCCATGAAATCGTGAATTGGTTCGAGGCGGAGTTCCAACGGGTATCGTGGTCGTGTCAAATGCATCCGTCGCGTCAATGGCGTTGAAGTCGTGAATAAAGTCGGCCTTAACGTAGCCGCCGATCTTCATCGCAACATTATGCCCGTAGATGATCAGTCCACCTTCGAAAGCCGGTGGCGAATACAAGTCCATGCCGACATCAAAGGGCCGTGATCCATGGGAGAACTCGCCCGTGGGTCTTAACGCATCGTCGATTACGGTGTCCAAGTCGACTTCGTCCGGTTCAGGAACGGGTTGCAAGAACGATGCAGGAGTGGCCTCCGCCGTCAAGTTGGGAATACGCGCCGCCGTCGAGGTTATCGCGTTGCCGTCAGCAGTCCCCAATTCCTGAATATTCACGGATGGAGTTTGGTGGCTGGGGGCGAGCGACGAGGAACGAGTGGTTAGCCCCCAGGTGTCCGGCCCTGCGGGCTCGCTACGCTCGACCTCAGCCACCGGCGGCAACCTCTTAATGACCGGGTGTTCTGAGACTTGCCTTGATGCATCTCGAACTCGCAAGTAGCGCACCTCTTCCTTCAGTGCGTCGACCTCCCGAAGCAGATGCTCCATGCAAGGACTTGAGCCGTCGATGGGCATCTGCGCGATGGCGCCCGGCACTTCCGACACGGCGACAATCAGTGGAGCCGCCCAAATGATGAGGGATCGGCGACTGCCGATGGTTAGCATTTAGTTTCCCTTCGAATGTTCACTTACGTGATGGCTCTTCAACCGCAGCGTCGTCGGTTAGCATACGGCGACAGGGCCGATCCGTACGAACCGCATATCCTGAATAATCGGCAAATGCCTCGGGAATTCCGCCGAGAGCGAGCTGCTCAGGAGCTGGATGGGCGATCGGCAGCGGTACAAGCAGATTAATCGTCATATCTTACCAAGTGCCCGGGGCATCACAGGCCTCAAACTAAGGAACGATGTGACGGTCGCGCTCGCCATTCGCGGATGAGTCGCATGCCATTAATGGCACTACTCCAGCCAGAGCGTCCTTCTGAAACGTCGATACGAGCTTCGGGAACAATTGCATTCTGACGGGCGTCCCAACTCGGTGCAGCCGCTTTTCATCCACTCTCGAGATGGCAGAACGACCGCGCTCAGGTAACGAGTCTACTTTGGTGTGCTTGTATCCAATCAGAATCGTGCGACGATAGCCGGACGATGGAAATTACGACGATGCCAAACGCGCGAGCAAAGCGATGATGCAACTGAAGCTGCCACCGAATGAAGCCATCGAGCGCGTCCGGTTCCCTGCGGAACGAGACTTGTTCGACGCGTTGTCTGGCGACAGAGTGATCGCTCCGGTCGCCGAAAGACTCCGGAACAGCAACGAGGAGGATGCCAATCGCCGCCGGTTGCTGGCTACCGCACTGCGTATCACGGATCGCATCATTCCTTCGCTCATGGAGCGAATAGAACTGGTCAAACAGATTACGCATCTGGAGGGGATCAATGTAGAGACCTTCGTTCACAACAGTCCCCACTACACCGCTTCTTGCATGTGCTGTGAGGACGGCGACGTTTTCTTGATGATCAGTTCCGGCTTGTACACAAAGCTCACGGAACAGGAACTGCTGTTCGTCGTTGGACACGAGTTTGGCCACGTCGCCTACGGGCATCACCTGTTGCCCGTTCGCGCGATCCTCGCACAGAAAGGCGCGTGCGATGCGGAACGCGCCCTGAAGTTGATGGCGTGGTCCCGCCGTGCGGAAATATCCGCCGACCGCGTGGGATTGCTGTGTTGCCAGAACCTGGACGTGGCAGCCACCGCCTTCATTAAACTCTCCAGCGGTCTGAGTGAACAACTAGTCGATTTCGACCTGCAGGGATATGTGTCGCAGGTAACGGACCTGGAAGAAGTCTCTCGTACGGTCCGCGTGCTGGAGGATTTCTATTCCACCCATCCATTCAATCCGATCCGCATCGTCGCGATCAGTCGCTTCTGGGAGTCGCGCACGTTGTCCGAATTCTTAGGGCATTCGCCCGCCAAGCACACGGATGAGTCTGTGGATGCTCGGATTCACGAGCTGCTTCAGTTCATGGATCCTGACGCCGCCACGATTCAGAATCGGCGTGTGGTTGAGTGTCTTGTGTGGGGAGGATTTTGGGTCGCAGCGAGTGACGGACGAATCGATCAGGCAGAGATTGATGCCCTCTCTAAAGCGGTGCAGCCACAGATTGCGCACGAGGCCGTTGTGGCGATTCGCAAGTCAGCCGACCCGCTCAAGTTGATCCAGGAACGATTTCTCAGAGCGGCGGAAGGCTGCCGTCAGCTTCCGCCCGCTCAACGTCATGCAATGATTCAGCAGTTGATCGCCGTCGCCAAAGCAAACCTTGGCGTCGCGACCGAAGAGAAGAACACGCTGCAGCGAATATGTGCCGCATTGAACGTGAACCCGGATTTTCCGGAAAGAATCCTGTGGCAATACGAGACGGACTATGTATTCGCACAAATGACTTGAGTGCCGACGGCTCCAAACGAAGCACTTGTCTGGGCTCTGGCCAGGAAATGCCAGAAGACACGTTGTGAGCCGATGGCGCTAGCCACGGGCCCTGCAGAATTGAACGTCTCGCACAACTAAACCCGACGCTAGCGCGTTCGGCTCACATTTGCGACATAGAGCCTTGTCTGCAGAGGCCATCTCCATTCGGCCCGTTTGCCCTTCTGTACAACGCTATGGTCGGCGCGAAACGGACATCAATTGGTCGCGACAAGCCGCGGCACGCTGGCGGCCGAGTTCCTTCGCTCGCATACGATTTTCTGCTGCTGGCGTGTTCCCAATGATTCCGTTATTGCTGTTCGTGGGCTAAACTCAACGGATATGCGGCTGCTCGGGAGACGTCAGTCTCTCCGAATTTCCGCACGCGCATTGCTCAATTGACGACGGACGACAAAGCATGGCAAATCCAAACGATCGACAGCTTCGTGCTTCCAGAATCACGTATCGTGACTGTTGTGGTCCAAGATGCCTTACAATCCAGACTTGTTGTGCCGGATTCGAACCTGGTTCAAGATTCGCGAACGGGAGGGCGAAGCTCCTGCTGAGCCGCGTATTCTCACATTTTCGGCTCGGCCGGAGCCTCGCCCTCCCGGTTGTCAAACAGATTCCTGTGATTCTGCTTTGCGTTTTCCCCTTCGTGATGCCCGACGCAGCTGTTGCACAGGAACGCGAATCGCTTAAGGCGGCCGACACATCGAGCCCAAGGGCGACGCTCAGAAGCTTCATTGATGCGTGCAGTGACGTCCACCGAGTCGTCCGTCGTGACAAGTACATTAATCGAAACGCAGCGGAATTCAACCGAATCGGCAGGCGTGTGGTCGATTGCCTGGATGTAAGCGAACTGCCGGCTTTCGCTCGTGATGAGCGCGCCGGTGAAGTTGCCGTATGCCTGAAGGAAATCTTGGATCGGTCAGAACTGCCACCATGGGAGGACATTCCTGGTCCCGAAGACCTTGAACAGGAGGGTGGGTTTGAGAAGTACGCCCGCTGGTGGATTCCGGGTACGCGAATCACGATCGCTCGCGTGGAGGATGGGCCGCAGAAGCATGAGTTCCTATTCACAACAGGAACCGTGGACCGGGCGGTACGATACTTCAAAGACATTGAAGACCACGAGTATTGCGATCGCCCTGACGTGACGCCAGAGTTGTACCGCTGGTATCTCTCCGCCCCAGGCCATCCAGTATTGGCCAAGATTGTCGCGCTGCTGCCCGAGCGGATGCAGAGAGGACGGGCCTGCGGACTCGCTGTTTGGAAATGGCCAGGAATCATCGCCTCGGTACTGGCCGCAGGCCTTTCAATGATATTCGCCTACCGGCTTCACTTCCGGTTCGTGAACCGATGGCGACGAGCCAGTCTTGTGAAGTATTGGCTGACGATCCTGTTTCCCGTCGCCGCGATGCTGGTCCCACTCGTCCTCTGGCATGTCGCACAGCGTTATTTGACCGTCCGAGGTAATCCACTGTACATCGTCAGCTTCTCCTGCACTGCAATATCAATGCTGGCAGGTCTGTTTGTGGTTTTCGCGGTCAGCAATCGCATCGCGGAGAGCATTATTGCGTCTCCGAAAATCAATCCCCAGGGACTGAATGCCCAGTTGATCCGAATTGTCTCCAAGCTCAGTAGCATCGCCGCCAGCGTCGCTCTTTTTCTTGCCGGAGGACAGTATCTTGGCATCCCCGTCGCCACACTCCTGGCAAGTGCTGGAATCGGTGGCCTTGCCCTTGCGTTCGGCGCACAAGACACGCTAAAGACTCTCTTCGGGACGCTGATGCTGATGGGGGACAAGCCGTTTCGCGTGGGCGAGCGAATTGTCTTTGGCAATTACGACGGAGTGGTGGAAGACATTGGCCTGCGATCCACGAGGATTCGTCTGCTGACTGGCCACCAAGTGACCGTACCCAATGACGAATTGTCACGCAGCCATATAGAAAACATAGGACGACGGCCGCATATCCGCAGGAAGGGTGAATTGTACATCCCACTAGACACGCCGTGCGAAAAGATCGAAAAGGCCGTGGCCATCGTTCGAGAGAAACTCGAGAACCATGAGGGAATGGACCCCGAAAAACCGCCTCGCGTCTTCTTCCTCGACTTCACGGCCAATGGCTTCTGTATCCAGTTTTTCTATTGGTACACGCCCGCTGAGGTTTGGAAGTTCAGGGTCTTCAACGAGAAATTGAATTTCGAGATCTTTCGAGCATTCGAAGCGGAAGAGATTCAATTCTCGATGCCATTCCGCCATACGTTCTGGAAGCACGACACAGAAAAAGGCCCCTTGGACGTGAGACTTCTGAGCGATGATGCGCAAGAGCGGCAGTCGGACGACGAACGCGGATGAGCATGCTGTCCAGCATCCGATACATTTCGCGCTGCCAGCGTCCATCGCGCGGGTGAAACCAAGACGTGTTCTGAAATTGTGGAGACTGCTCGCAAAACGACTCCTTATCCCCCCTCCCGCACCCGGGCATACCTGTTTACCCCAATATCAGATCGTTTAACGGCGAGCCGAAGGCGACTACGTTTCTGAATCTACATGGGGCTTGCGACGCCGACGCCTGCGGCTTGCCGTTAAACGACGGGCTTTCTACGTGTTACCGCGCTAGACACGCGCACGCCGAAAAGGGACTATCGAGTTATGGAAGACGTTTTCAAGGTTCGCCAAACTCCGGAACCACTCCGAGAATCTCCGCCAGTTCCAGCAGCAGTCGCTCGGGAGCGCCCATTTCGGCACGTTGTTCCAGTACCGAACGCGCCAAAGCGGGCTTGTCGGTGATCAGCCCGTCGACGCCACGTCCGATCAGATTGGACATGGTCGGTGCATCGTTCACGGTCCACGCGTAAATCTCCTTGCCATCGTCGTGTGCAGCCTGAATAAGACCTCGATTGATGAATGATGCATTGACGGCCAGGAAGTCCGCCTTGATATTCTTCACGTCGCCCGCCGAGACGGACATTAGTAGCCCGGCCGTCCAGCTCGGTCGAAGAGACTTCATTTTCACCACCGCATCCTTCTTCAGCGACATGATGACGATATCCGCTGTCATCTGCTGGGCCTCCACAATCTCAGCGACGCGCCGTTCGAGTTGCTGGTCGTAGCCGTAGTATTTCAGCTCGATGTTCACGCAGGCGTTTCCCTTGCACTCGGTAAGCACCTCTCCCAGCGTGGGAACTCGCTCGTCATTGAACTCCGTTGAAAACCAACTACCTACGTCGATGTCTCTCAAATCGGCCATGGTAGCATCCCAGATCCTCAGCTCGTTGTTGGCCATCCTCATGAAGTCGCTGTCATGGAAGACCACGACTTCTCCGTCGGCCGTTTCTTGAACGTCGATTTCTATCCAATCGGCACCGTCTTCGATCGCCTTCTTGACGGCGGCCATCGTGTTTTCGGGAGCCGCTTTCGATGCTCCGCGGTGTGCGATGATCTTTACATGATCCTCCAGTCGAACACCCTGCATTGACAAGACACCCACTGTGCAGGCTGCCAACACACCGACGATACCAGCCACGAGCAACCTAGTCCGAGTAATCCGGGGCCCAACCTGCCCCGATGCAGCCTGGCGAAGATCCTGCCGCGTGAGGTCCATATCGCCAGTGCAGCCAAACTGTCGATACAGATGGAACAAGATCGTCGCAAAGCTGGTTGTGCTTAAGAGATTCACTGCCAGGTTCACTGCGACCCAAACAAGCAACGTCAGGCCGATGGCGAATGCCAAGAGTCCGAGTGACCCCGTGGCTCCCGGCACAAAGAACTTTGCTAGCCAAACGACTGCCGATGTCGCCACGCCCGACAGTAACGTCGACGCCACGGCCCATATGAAAATCCAAAATAGGATCTTGCGGCGATGACCTTTTGCCATCGCGTTGCTCTCCCGAAGTGCCTCGGATGGCCGGACCTTCTCGAACAGAACCAACGGAAGCGCAAAGAACCAGCCGGAGAAAAGCCGGAGAAGCACGGCGACCAGCACCACCGCTAGGATACCACCGATACCCAGAGCCACAAGGAAGATGGGCGGCTTTTCGTTCAGGTAGAAATTGATGTCGTGTTTGGTGAGTAACGCGAAGTAGGTGATTCCTGCTACGACCAAGAACGGGGCAATGGTCAGCAGCGTGAAACCAACCATCCGTGCCGTGAGCTGGATGACCGGCCAGGCGTTTGCTATCGCAAACCGCAGTGCGGCGAAGAGCTGCAGCCGCTCGCGCCCCTGGTTCGCCAACAGGACGGCCATCAAAGCGGCTTGTTCCAGCGCCACGATCGCCAACCATAATGCACCGACTGCGATGGCGCAAAGCCATCCCACGGGGCCCAGGAAGAAGAACAGAATGTCCTGGTCGGCAACAACCATGTCTCCCGAGAACGCCAGCAGGACTCTAAACAGGATGCCCACGAGAGGCGTCAGGAGTACAAGGGCAAAGACCTTGTAGATGACGTCGGCGAAGGCCAGTTGCTTCCAGGAGGAACGAAGATCGGCAACCACGTTAGCGAAAACTGAAGGAGAGTTGGCCATCGTAGCCTACTGTTTGCCGGAGGAATTGCAGAATCAACTTGAAATGATAACCGCGACGCTATTATCGGGGTTGGCGCGGTGGACGTTGGATGCCGAGCTTCTTCATGCGGTAGCGTAAGGTACTGGGGACGAAGCCGAGGCGCTCCGCTGCGTTGTTTTCCCCCTTGATCTTCCAACCACATTCTTCAAGGACACGAATGATCTGATCGCGATTCGCTTCTTTAGGGCTGGTTGGTTTAGCTGGCGGTTGAATTGCCCGCGCCGGGCCAGGAAAGACTTCATCTACCGCGAGGGTCGTCCCCGACGAGAGAATCATCGCACGCTCGATGACATTTTCTAATTCCCGCACGTTTCCCGGCCAGTCGTAGTCGGCCAAAGCTTCCATCGCGTCCTGAGGAACGTCTCGAATCTTCCTTCCCAGTCGTGCCTGCTTCTGCTCGATGAAGTGCCAGACGAGCACGGGAATATCTGCACGTCGCATTCGCAGCGGCGGTACCTCGACGGGAAAGACGGCCAACCGGTAGTAAAGATCCGAACGGAATGAGCCTTCCTCCATCCCCGCCAGCAGGTCTCGGTTGGTGGCGGCGATGATACGGACGTCCGCTTTGATTGTGTCGGACGAGCCGATCTTCTCGAATTCTCCCTCCTGCAACACGCGCAACAGTTTGCTCTGCAGGTCCAGGTCCAATTCTCCGATTTCATCTAGAAATAGCGTACCACCATCCGCAAGCTGGAATCGACCAACCTTGTTGGACAGAGCGCCAGTGAACGCACCCTTGATGTGTCCGAACAGCTCGCTTTCGATCAGCGCGGCGGGCAGTGCGGCGCAGTTGACCTTGACCAGAGGTCGATCCTTTCTCGCACTGCGGTGGTGAATCGCGCGGGCGAACAATTCCTTGCCGGTTCCCGTTTCGCCCAACAGCAGCACGCTTGTATCGGTGTTTGCCACGTGTTCGATCTTGCGCAGAGTCAGCCGAAGCGGTTCGCTGCTTCCCACTATCTCCTCAAAGTCGTGCGAGTCTTTGATCTCCTCTTGCAGGTACTTGTTCTCGGCATCCAAGCGGTCTCTAAGCCGGCCTACCTCCTGTAATGCTTCCACCAAGTTCTCATGTTCATTGCGGAGTTGCTCCTCGCTTTGATGGAGCGCTTCGAGCGTTTGCAGTCTTGCGATCGCCGACGCGATATTGTAGGCCAACCGTTCGAACAACCGGATACGTGCGCCGGTGAACATGCCTTGCCGCGAATCATTGAACTGCAGCAAGCCGTACGCCTCGCCCGAGGCACACAATGGGACCAATGCCACGGATTCGTACCCCTCCTGCTGGCAACGATTGCGCATCCGCGTCGGGGTAGTCCACTGACCAGCGACAACCTGCAACTCTGCCTGGCTATTGATCCAGAAACTGCCGCAGTGCGTGAAGCATGCCAGCTGCGCGTCAAAGCGGCCACGCAGGACGTCACCACAAAGACACTCCAGGATCGAATCACCTGACTCGTCGCAGCGAACACAACCATCCGCATTTTGTGCGCACAAACACCCTTCGGATTCGACGAACTGCGGAGAGAATCCTCGTGTTTCAAAGTAAGGATAGTCATCGCCGTCACGCAGTCGGATGCCAACGGCTTCGCAGCCTGACCACTCGTGCAGGAGCCCTGTGATCCCTTGAAGCAACTCGTCCATATTGGTTGCGGCACTGGCCTTTGCCAAGATGTGGAACGTGACACTTCGCTCCTCGTCCGCCTCCTTGTGTTTCATCGCATTGACCAGTATCTCGCCGATTAATCGTAGACGCGGCACAAAGCGATCCGGCCAAGGGGTACGCGGCTGCGAGACGTTGAAGCCCATCAGGTGAGTCACCGAAGAACCGACTGCGATCGGGATCAGCAGGAACGCCCGGACCTCCAAGGCACCCAGCGAGGCTCGATCCGTCTCGGCCTCGCCGGGAAGAGGGTGCTGGGCGTCCCATCGCTGAACGTCGCCAGCCAGCAGTCGATCGCAGAGAAACGGGAAACCTCGCTTGATGTCAATGATCTCCGGTTGCGGAAGCATCCCATCGCGATAGGCCGCATGAGGAGTGTAGACGAGACGTTTGTCATCCGAGAACTCCATCAGCGCGCACCGATCCACGTCAAAGAATCCCAGCAGTTCCCCCATCGCCTGATCGATTACGCTGGAGACCGCTTCCGGTGAAACGTTGACCAGTTGCCCAGCCACGTCGGCGACAAGCTGTTCAAATCGCAAATGCTCCGCCTGATCCGGACTGAGATCATCCTCGTGCTGGCTCAGACTATCCACGCAACCGCTTGGGACACCCGGACGACTGATGGCCTCGGCGGTGCTGTTCTCTTGTTGACCCATTTTGCTGCCCCGTTGGACATTAGTCGACTGTTTGACTTCACCCCTGCCGGCTTGCCCGGCAGGTGGATCAGTTTGAAAGGCTAAGACCGTTTCTCTAAAACACCTCCCCATCCCCTCTTCGTCGCCGCCGGGGCCGCAAAGGGGATGGGGAGGGAAGTGGCGTAACGAGCCGGCGTGTTTGCCGTTCAAACATAGGCTCCTGCCAAACGCGCTGGCAGGGGGCCAATGCAAAGTCAAACAGTCGAACTGAACACAGTGAACATCAGACTTCGATTCTAACTGGCGGGGGCAAAGGGACAAGTATCCTTGTCCCTTAGGGGCAACTTTGTCCCTTAGGTCGAGTCTGAATGCAGCGGACTAGATCTCCGAGATCGTCCTAAGTGAATCTGATTATGCCACTTACGACGATCAGGGCGCAAAACATGACGAATCGGCACTGCTTTTGCGAACGAGCTGGACATCGCGTAAAGAGAACCATCTGTCGCGCCCCTCGATGCACCCATCAGGATCGTCAATGAGCGTTCGGATCACCTCGATAGCGGAATCCACGGAAACGGTAATCCACGTCGCGGGGAAGCTCCGCACCGAGGATGTCGGTGAGTTGGAGCGAGAGGCGAATGGTGTGACTGGTCTGCTGGTACTGGACGTCTCCGACCTCACATCCACGGATGCAGCAGGCGCGGAGTCGCTGAAAGCGTTGGCCCGTAGCGGCGCCGAATTGCGTGGCGTATCGACTTACCTCGCGCTGTTGTTGGAGCGGAATGAACCATCATTGTGAATGGTGGTGAGGCATCTTTCTTACTTAGGAGACAGTTATGTTGAAACGAGGGTTTTGGAGTCTGGTAATTGCTGGCGGTTGCGTGTTGGTCGCCAGCGCAGGGGCGCAAAGCGGAGCGGCCGAAGAGATCGTCCACGACGCGGAGTATTACATCCTCGAGGCCCAAAACGGCCGGAAATGGGCGGCCGAGGATCGAGAACTGGACGCCCGGCTGGCGGCGCTGCGACAGAAACACGGTCGGCCACCAAATATCATTCACATCATGTGGGACGACACGGCATTTGGCGATGTTGGCATCCCTGCCATCCAAAAAGTCCGCGGCCTAGAAACGCCCAACCTTAACAAGATGGCGCAGGACGGAATCCTCTTCACTCGCATGTACACGGAAGTAGGCTGCACGCCGAGCAGGGCCGCCTGTATCACCGGTCGCTATGCCGTTCGCAGCGGAATGTACAACATAGGCATGCTCCGCGAATCGCACGGTATGCGCGGCGAGGAAGTCACGCTGGCCGAGGTGCTTTCCAAAGCTGGTTACGCGACGGCTTTCCACGGCAAGTGGCATCTCGGTGACATCGAGGAAAGCTACCCTCACAACCAAGGATTCGATGAAGCATTCTTCACCGGCTACAACCAGATCCTGTCGCTGAACACCAGAGTTGCCGAGGGGGCCAACGCGTCGATGGGGCTGTACGAGGATATGCTACCCGAAGATCCCTACAAACTGGACGATACGTTTGTCACCAAGGGCTGGGTGCAAATGGCCGAAGGCACTAAGGGAGGGGCGACTCGACAATGGGGCGACAACTCGCACGAGAATTATTTGAAAATCGATCCGGAGGCCCAACGCCGGACTCTCGAATTCATTGAACGCAATGCGAAGGCAGGAAAACCGTTCTATGTCGCCAACTGGCCGAATCTAACCAGCTTCATTCCCAACCCGAAGAAGATCTCGGCCTCACGAAGCATCCTGCAAGACGGCCTGCAGGGCAACATCGATCCCTTCGTCGGCAAAGTAATCGCGAAGTTGAGAGAACTCAGCATCGCCGAAAACACACTGGTTGTCTGCATGGCGGACAACGGTCCCATGACACACAACCCACCGCCGGGGCTCGGTATGGCCGAGACCATTTATCGCGGCGGGAAAGGCGACTTCACCGAAGGCGGCGTACGCGTACCGGCTCAGGCCTGGTGGCCTGGCACAATCCAGCCAGGGCAATTGGTTGGCGACATCATTCACGAAACCGATCTCTACACGACCTTTGCTCGCGTCGCCGGTGCCCTTGAGCATGTCCCAGCGGATCGAGTGGTCGATGGATTGGACCAGACCTCGCTGCTGGTGAACGGTGATACGCACAGCCGTCGCGATCACGTGTTTATCTACGCAGGACCAAAACTGGGCGCAACGGTCAAAGGCAATTACAAGCGTCACTGGATTTCACCGGACCCGGTCGGCGAAGCCAGCGGGATCCCGGCCGCCTTCTACTTCCTGCCGGCGGATCCCCGCGAAATGACACCGATGCTGGTGAACCTGATTCATTTGAAGGCACCTTTCAACCGGATGAAGTTGCGGCACGATCTGTGGAAGAAACGGTATCCGGACGCCCAGGAAGTTCACGGAATTCCTTGGACCGGGATCGAGAACGCAACGCCCGAGATCAAGGCGCTTGCGCACCCCTACGTGGACCGTGAGAAGCTGCCCTTCGATCCATTGGAGTATATCGAGCATCTGGACGAGTTGCCCTTTGACCCAGACCTGGATCCGGGACTTGGCCGCTAGTCAGACTGCATTGGCTTAGAAACGTCATCCCGTCGTAATGGCGGCGGGATGGCGAACTCCTGTCGGTGAACGAACCTGCAGAACAGCAACTCAAGACCAGGCGAAAGTGCATCATGAAAGGATCTCCCAGACAGACAAACGATATGAAGGCGTCTCGTCGGAGGTTTCTCGGGGCCGGGGCGTTGACCAGTGTGGCCTTGGCGACCGGGGCAACACTCGGCCAGGCTGCATCCCCGATTGAAGAGAAGAGAGTCCCTGCTTCCCACAAGCTTCCTATCAAAATCGCGGGCTACAAATACGACCGAGTCGAAGGGTTGATAGACGGTCGCGTGCAAGTTGAAGGCTGCGACGCGCAGTTCGAGGTCTCCAGCATTGGCGACATGAATACGCACGTGTTCAGTGGACCAAAGACACGGGAGGTAACGGAGATTGGCCTCTCGCCTTTCATGTTGGCCTTCTCGAATGAAGGCTTTCGAGATTACACGTTGACTCCCGTGTTTCCTTTGCGTCTGTTTCGCCACAAGAGCATCTTCATCCGGACCGACAGCGGCATTGAGAAACCCGAAGATCTGCGCGGAAGAAAGATCGCGACCCCCGGTTACTCTTCAACTTCGCTGACATGGATTCGGGGCATTTTGCAGCACAAGTACGGCATCAAGCCCGACGAGATTCAGTGGGTCGTTTCGTCGAAGGACTCCTCCTCAAAGGCATCGGGGGGCCCGTCCAAGCAGGAGAATGTCCTGCCCAAAGGAATCTCCATCAGTAAGGGGCCTGAGGGAAAGGATGAATCCGATCTGTTGGTCGATGGCGATGTCGATGCCCTCTTCCACGGCGCCGAACCCAAGGCGTACGTGGACGGCCATCCCAAGGTCGGCCGGTTGTTTCCCGACTACCGAAAGACCGAACGAGCTTACTTTGCCAAGACCGGTATTTTTCCAATCATGCACGCCGTGGCCATGCGCAAGGATGTGATCGAAGAGAATCCCTGGCTGCCAAAGGCTGTGTTCAACGCCTATTCACAAGCCAAACAACTGACCTACAACTACATGCAGAAAGCCGCGTGGTTCAAGAATTCGCTGCCGTGGTTCGGCCAAGAATTCGAGGAAACTCGCAAACTCATGGGCGCCAACTTCTACTCCTACGGCATCGAGCCTAACCGCAAGGCGCTGGAGGCTCTATTCCAATACTCGTACGAACAGGGGCTTGCCAAACGCGAATTGAGAATTGAAGAGATCTTCCATCCGTCGACGCTCGAACTGAAGGAACAGCCGGTATGACTGAGAAAGAACGTGCAACTCGAAGGCAATTCATGATTGCGGCTGGTGGTCTCGGACTCGCTGGCGTCGTTGGTCCACCGCGATGCGGCGTTTGCGATGATTCGGGATCCCCAGTGACAACTGCGACGGAGGCCATCGCTCGGCTGAAGGAAGGAAACCAACGTTTTGTCACCGGGAAGACGAAGCACCAACACGCGAGTCGCGAGTGGCGCGAAAGTCTAGTCTCCGGTCAGAATCCATTCGCAGTGATTCTAGGTTGTGCCGATTCGCGTGTTCCGACGGAACTGGTCTTCGACCAAGGGTTCGGCGATCTGTTTGTTATCCGCAATGCCGGCAACGTCGTCATGGAAGACGTCATGGGCAGCATCGAATACGCGGCACTTCACCTGAAGACGAGACTGGTCGTCGTCATGGGCCACGAAGGATGTGGCGCCGTTGCCGCGGCTCTAAGCAGCCGCGAAGAACGTGCCAAAGAACCGCCAGAACTTCAGCAAGTGCTTCGGCTGATCGATCCAGCGATTGCGCACCTTGATCCACGCGGAAAAGGCGTCGTCGCGGATGCCGTTGAAGCTAACGTTTGTTGGACCGTGAAGAACTCCGTTCGAATACAAGAACAACGCAAGCATCCGCAGGCAAAAGGTGTTGCCTTCGTGGGCGCTGTTTACGAACTCAATACAGGAAGAGTGAGATTTCTCGATGAGCCGCATGCAAGATGAGCGATCTATGAGACTTTCATTAGGTAGCTGCACTCGCCAGAGTGCGGTTGAATGCGGGGAAAACCCGCGTTCTGGCGAACGCAGCTACGATCGATTCGTGTATATTCGCCAGGCTTTTTTGGTGGATCCTCGCGGTCACCGGCGCGACAATTCCAATCTGGAGGCTGACGACATGATGAACATCCGCCGAGCCATACGATTCGACGCCATTGGTGCGTACGCAGTCATGATCGCGGCGTCGATCACTCTGACAGCTGACACGCCGACGCTGAATGCACAAGACGCCCACGGACGCCATGTCGTACTTGAAGGCCAGCCCAACTTTCGTGATCTTGGCGGCTACAAGACGAGTGACGGACGAGCAGTGAAGTCTGGGCTGATCTTCCGTTCGGGCGAGTTGCCACGACTGACTGACAAGGATGTCGCGAAGTTGAAGCAACTGGGAATCAAGACGGTTGTCAACTTCCTCACGGATGTCGAAATCGAGGCCAAGGGTCGAGACCGCTTGCCCAGTGGTGCGAAGGAATTCTCCTTGCCAATCAAGGTTGGCGACGACCTGGCAAAGGCGGGGCTCGAAGCTCGACAGTCAGGAGACTTCTCCAAGCTGCCGCCGGAGATCAATCAGCAGGTCCATCAGGTCCTGGTCGCCGAGGCGACGGCGGAATATGCGGCGCTTTTGCGCGAAGTCGCAAAGCCGGAGAACCGACCGATCGTCTTTCACTGCTCTCATGGTGTCCATCGGACAGGGACTGCGGCTGCCATCGTTTTGTCCGCTTTGGGAGTTCCCTGGGAAGCGGTGCGAAAGGACTATTTGCGGTCAAATGAGTGCCGTGAGGACGAGGTCGCAAAGCGACTGAAACAACTGCGAGAACAGGTGGCGAAGATCCAGGGCATATCGCCGGATCAAGTCGACATGACCAACATCAACGCCTTTTACATTCTCCAACCATCCTACATCGACGCTTCGCGTGACGAGATTCTCAAAAAGTACGGCTCCATCGACGGCTACCTGGCCAAGGGGCTGGGACTGACAAGAGGCGAGATTCAACAGTTGCGCGACAGTCTCCTTAAATAGACAAGTTACTGAACCCTTATTGAAAGGAAGAATGATTATGACGAGACAGGTTGTGATTCTTGTTTTCGCCGCGTTGTTGGCCCCAACCATGGCGATGGCTGAGGAAACGCCGGACCAGACGAAAGACGAAGCGGCGGTCCGGGATACCGGCGAAGCCTATGTCAAGGCATTCAACGCGAAGGACGCCAAGAAGCTGGCTGCCTTTTGGTCACCCGAGGCGGTTTACACGAACCACCTTACCGGCGAGCAAGTTGTCGGCCGCGACGCGATTGCCCAGCAATTTGCGGCAATCTTCAAGACGTCCAAAGAACTGAAGTTGGACGTCAGCGTCGAGTCAATCCAGTTCGTCTCGCCCAATGTCGCGGCCGAGCATGGTGTGGCGAAGTTCCTCAGCGCCGAATCCGAGGCGGAAGAGATTCCCTATTCGGCGGTCTATGTTCGGCGCGATGGCAAATGGCTGCTGGATCGCGTTACGGACGACCCCAAGCCGGTTGTGCAATCGCACTACGAACAGTTGAAAGAGCTGGAGTGGATGATCGGCAACTGGGTGGATGAAGACGAGAACGCGCAGATTGTCACCGAATGTAACTGGACAAAGAACAAGAACTTCATTACGCGTTCGTTCACGGTTTCGATCGTCGATCGGATCGCTCTGTCGGGAATGCAGATCATCGGTTGGGACGCCGCCGACAAACAGATTCGCTCCTGGACGTTTGATTCCGATGGCGGGTTCGCCCAGGGCACGTGGTCGAAGAAGGACGATCGCTGGTATGTCCACAAGAAGGGTACGACGGCGGATGGGAAGAAATCCTCGGCGGTAAACATCATTACTTGTGTGGATGACGGTGCTTTTACACTGCAATCGACTCAACGGAACTTGGCCGGCGATTTGCTACCCAACATCGACGAAGTCATGGTCGTGCGACGATAGCGACCGTACTGATGCTAGTTAGAACTTGATTTCAGAACATACGACTGTATTCGAGGTGAAACCATGAAAAGACTTTCCATATTTGTGATTTGCGTCAGCGCCATTGGCGCCTTTCTCTGCACTGATGTTTTGGCTCGAGGCCCAGGAGGCGGGCGAGGTGGAGGTGGACGATCCGGAGGCGGTGCATCACGTTCGGCATCATCTTCGCGATCTGCGCCCAGCAGATCACCATCCATGAGCAGACCATCGACAGGCACTTCAAGACCAAGCACGGGCAGCATCAGTCGGCCGAGTACTGGCTCCCGACCAAGCACGGGCAGCGTTAGTCGGCCGAGTACGGGCACGCGCCCAAGCACTGGCAGTGCCAAACGTCCTACCGCAGCAACACCTCCCAGTACGGGTACGCGGCCTGGTGCTGGAAACGCCACTCGCCCAACCACTCCGACTCGTCCCAGTACCGGGACTCGGCCAGCCAACAACGCTCGACCCTCGCAGAGCGATCTGAGAGGGTTTCTGGACCTCCCAAAGGCTTGGACGGGGCCAGCCGGGCCGGGGGGCAGCGCGTCGCAACTCCCCAGCACTCGTCCGTCGCCCGGCGGGGGCGCGGCTGCTGACTTCCTGCAGAACCGCCCGCCACAAGCCAGTCAAATGCCAGCCGGACCCGGCACTGGAGATCGGCTCCCATCCGGCGATCGTCCGGGAGCCGGACAACTGCCAGCCGAACGGCCGCGCCCAGGAGAAGGGACGATTGGGGACAATCGTGGTGACCGGGTAGACAATCGGCAAGACAACCGAACAGACCGTCAGGACACGAGAACGGATCGGCAGGATGACCGACAAGATTCGCGAACGGACCGCCAAGACACGAGAACCGACCGACGCGATGACATAACCGATAATCGCCAGGATCGGCGAGACAACCTGGCAGACAACCGCGCCGACCGCATAGACAACATGGACCAAAGGAAGGTCGATCGCCAGGAGCGCCGGGACGAAGTGCGAAATCAATTCCGAGACAACCATCCCCGCGCCGACTTCTGGAAGAGCCATCCCCACTGGGCGCGTTGGCGCTGGAATCGACCTTATCGCTGGGCAACTTGGGCGGCGATTACCAGTTGGTTCCCTTGGGGCTGGAGCCAGCCGGTCAGTTACAGCTACGGCGAGAATGTCTACTACGAGGGCGACACTGTCTACTACGGCGATAATGCGGTCGCCAGCGCCGATGAATATGCCCAGCAGGCGCAGGCCATCGCAGACAGCGACACGGCGGTAGCCGACGACACGGAATGGATGTCACTTGGCGTATTCGCTTTGACGCAGGACGGCCAGTCTTCCGGCCCTCCGCCGTCTATGTTTCTGCAACTGGCAGTCAGCAAGGAAGGAGTAATCGCTGGAACGTTTCAAAACAGCGATTCGACCGAGGCGCAGCAGATCGAAGGAGCAGTCGACAAAAAGACGCAGCGCACTGCCTGGGCCGTTACCGGCAAGGACTGGCCCATCATGGAGACCGGCATTTCGAGTCTGACAAAGGACGAAGCGCCGGCACTCGTCCACTTTGCCGACGGCCAGACGCAGCAGTGGTTGCTTGTCCGGCTGGAAGACCCGGAGAACCAAGAAGGCCAATAAGCCGGACCGGTTCCAGAATTTCAAGTTCGAGAACTACCTCGTGAAAGGATCCATAATGATAAACAAAGCACTGGGAACGGGGCTGTGTGCGCTGCTGGTTCTGAGCGCAAACCTGGCCTGGGCGCAACGGGAGCCGTTGCGACACGACGCCGAGTACTACATCCTTGAAGCTCAGAACGGCCAACGCTGGCATACCGAAGACAAGGCGATCGATCAACGGCTCGCCGAGTTTCGCGAGAGAAACGGCGGTAAGCCACCAAACATCTTTTACATCCTGATCGACGACATCGGCTTCGGGGACTTGGGTAGCGAAACATTGAATTCGATACGGGGCTACAGAACCCCCTCGATCAACAAGATTGCCCGTGAAGGTATGCGCCTGGCGCGAATGTACACCGAGCCTTCCTGCACACCCACCCGGGTCGCATTCATGACAGGCCGACAACCGCACCGCAATGGGATGGGCAATACCTCTGTGGACATTTCCGGGTTCGGGCTGGCAGGCAAGGAGGTGACACTTGCCGAGGTGCTGTCAGAGTCGGGCTACAACACGGCTCACGTCGGCAAATGGCACATGGGCGACATCCGAGAGTCCTGGCCCAATTTCCAGGGCTTTGACTACGCAGCCTTTCCCATCCACCAGCAGGGCCAGCTGACTATTTTCCACGATGATGCCGCGGACGAAGAGGTGTCTATCGGGATTGGCGATAACAACTACGACGATCGTTTCACCCTGGATCGCTGGTTGCGTACTGACGCCTCATCAATGGTTACAGGTGTAGAAGGAACGCGTGGAAAGAATGTGCGTGAAGTGCACATGAAGGCCAGTGAACGCTGGACGGAGGCCAAGTACCACGAGATGAATGTACGTTACCAGGAGCAGACCAAAGAGCAGCTGCGAAAACTGGCAGGCGAAGATAAGCCATTTTTCCTGCAATACTGGCCCCTGTACCCGCTGACCGGACCGCGGACTACCACCGACAATTACACCACTCCCAACGGCGGCACCTACGTTGAGAAGATGAAACTGGTAGACCAGTGGATCGGTGAACTCATAGCCGACATGGACGATCTGGGTATTGCCGGCAACACACTGGTTATCGTCATGGGCGACAACGGTCACTTCACCAAGTATTCGCCCCAATCCGGCTACACCCCGATGATCTTCCGGGGCGGCAAGGGGTCTACCACGGAAGGTGGCGTGCGGGTGGACGCCTTTGTGCGTTGGCCCGGCATGATCGAAGCCGATTCCGTCGTGGGGGACATCGTTCATGTTTCCGACCTGTTCACCACCATCACTCGCTTGGGCGGAGCGACCGATAAGATTCCCACTGATAGGATCATCGATGGTATCGATCAGACCTCGCTGATGCTGAACGGCGAAACCCACGGCCGCCGCGATTACGTGTTCATCTACAACATCAACAAATTGGAAGCAGTCGTGAAGGAGCAGTACAAACTGGCGATTCCCGGCGGCAACATCGAGAACGCCATTCTGGCGGACTTCTTTGACCTATTCCGCGATCCCCAGGAGAAATATCCGGTGTCGACCGAGATCGGCGCCTGGGGCGGTGCCAAGTTTGTACGGATGATTCAGCGTCACATGAAACGCAAGGCCAAGTACCCAGATCAAGGCCCGGCCACCGGCATACCTTACGAAGGTA
This sequence comes from uncultured Pirellulaceae bacterium, assembly GCA_964617665.1. Classification (GTDB taxonomy): domain Bacteria; phylum Planctomycetota; class Planctomycetia; order Pirellulales; family Pirellulaceae; genus JADHUC01. Next base: position 15,304 of record CAZUAH010000001.1, on the reverse strand, counting down.
TCGACAACCTGCGGCCCGAGTCCAAAGCGGCTGTGCAGGAGTTCCTGTTCATGATGAAGACCCCTGAGATGTAGACGACCATTGACGACTGGTACGCGCGGTGATTGTGCGGGATCGCGGTGAATGCCGAAGCGCGATCCGGCGCGATCGGTGTCAGGTTGTCACGAACAGCGCCATCGGTAAGATGGCGAGCATCCTGCTGAGACCCGAAATCGGGGGCCGTTTGATCATGACTGGAGATAGAGGCCGACCGTGGATAATTTGCGTTCGGTGGCTCGGTAGCGCTGCGGCTCTCCTGCCGGCCCTCGAGTTCCTCCTGTGTGCGATACCAGCCTTCGCTGCCGAAGAGCAACATCCGCTGAAAGCGGCAGACACGTCAAGTCCTCGGGCTACGCTCACGAGTTTCATGGATGCCGCTCAAGAGACGTACGACTACTTCCAGACAGGTGGCGTGAAGTATAGGAGCGATGAGCTTTCACCGATGCTTGATCGGTTGTTCGGGTGCTTGGATTTGAGTGAGGTTCCCCCTGCCACGAGGTTTAGCGTTGGTGGAGAAGCTGCAGTTTGCCTGAAGGAGGTCTTGGATCGCATTGAACTCCCTGTGGACGAGGAGATACCTGACGCTGCCGCCGTCAAGGCTGAAGGTGTAAAACGTTGGAGAATTCCTCCCACCGAAATCGAGATAGCACAAGTGACGGAAGGGCCTCGCAAAGGGGATTTCCTGTTCACGCCAGCGACAGTCAAGCGAGCAAAGGAGTTTTACCATCGAGTCGAACACGTTCCGTACAGGCCAGGATCAACCGAAGGCTTATATGACTGGTATCTTTCCGAGCCAGGCTGGATGATCCCGTCGTCGTGGATCAGAGCCCTGCCCACGTGGACACGGGAAAGGGCGTTGGGGGTGACAATCTGGCAGTGGGTTGGGCTCGTGCTAATTCTTTCGCTCGGTGCTGTAACGATGTTCTTGACGTACCGGTTCGGCTGGCGACGCGCAGAACGAATGCGACACTCGAACGTCTTTCGCTATCTCCTCACGCTCTGGACGCCGGTTGCGGCGATGTTCATACCGCTGGTTATTGAGTACTTTGTTCAGGAACAACTGATCGTCCGTGGCCCCGTACTCGATGTATTGGCCGTGTCGCTGCACTTAGTGTTCTTGCTGGCGGCCGTGATCGTGCTATTGGGAGCCAGTAGCCGCTGCGCCGAACTCATCATCGCCTCTCCACGAATCCACCCCGGAGGAATCGACGCCCAGTTAATTCGGCTCGGGTTTCGAGTGCTTGGGATTGTGGCAACGATGGTTGTATTGATCGAGGGCGGTCGGCACCTAGGCATCCCCGTTACAACACTGCTGGCTGGGGCCGGCGTCGGTGGGCTTGCAGTCGCTCTGGCGGCGCAAGATTCGCTGAAAAGTCTTTTTGGAAGCATGATGATCGTCTTGGACAAACCTTATCGAGTCGGCGAACGCATTAGCGCGAAAGGCTATGACGGTTTCGTAGAGGAAATAGGACTTCGATCGACGAAACTGCGGCTCCGCTCAGGTCACGCGGCGAGCATCCCAAACGAAGAAATGGCCAGGATCGACATCGAGAACATTAGTCGCCGGCCACATATCCGCCGCACGGCCGATCTCCATATTCCACTTGATACGCCGCACGCCAGCCTGGAGAAAGCGCTGAGTTCGATCCAACAGATTCTCGAGGATCACGAGGGGATGGATCCCGAGTTACCTCCGCGCGTTTACTTCAACGAGTTCAATGCCGACTCGTTCAACATTCGGATCATCTATTGGTATACCCCTCCCAACTATTGGGATTTCCTGGAATTCAGCCAGCGAGTCAATCACGAAATCTGTCGTGCCTTCGAGGAACAAGGCGTCGATTTCAGCTTGCCCACGAGGCTAACCCACGTAGACCTGCAGAATCGCAATCCGTTCGAGTTGCATCTCGCTGGGGACCTACCCAAAAGAAATCACTCTGAAGCAGTGGAGTGAAGATGGAATTCGCGGTGCCCGGCCCGTAAGCCTGACAGCCCGTGGCTGACGTCATTGGCTTTGTCGTTCGACGCTAGGTTTTCAATGCCACTTGGAGCGGGGGCTAGAAGATGATCTGTGCCCGCAGGCCAAGAAGGAGCGCGGTATTCGCTCTGTTCGTCCCAGGCTCGACAATCTGCAGATCGGGTGTCACGAGGAAGTAGGGCGTAACGGCGTAGTTGTAATAGATCTCGACACCCGTTGATGAACTCCGAAGATCAAGCAGTGTGACGGCAGTAGGCCCCAGGTGTCCTGGTCCACCGGCTCTTGCGCCACATCGCGATTTCTCTAACCTGCTGCCCAGATTGCTGTTAGAGTGGGCTCGACGGCGAGTTTACTTCTTGTCGAGTCGCCGTGTCATTCATCGATACAGTCCTGGTTTCCCGGGAGGCCCTCCTTATCCTCCGTAGTGTTCGCTGCCGACGTGTTGGTCGCCCCGGCCTCTTTCCTGGACAGGGCGCGCACGAGGCGGGTGGTTGGGCCCCGGAACAGGGCATACGGTGCGATGGCGCACGCCACGGCCACGATCAACGCCTGTTCCACGTAGAACGCGCGTAAGAAGATGAGCTGGTACGCGGTGTCGAGCACTAGGGCCAGGATGAATACTCTGGCGATGTCGTTCCACGCCGAGAGAAGGCGTTTTCGTCGCCCAGCCGGGTTGACGATGATTTCCCACAAGAACGCAGGCTCCCCTTCCCGGGCGTCTTTCAGGCCGGCTCGGAGGGCGAGGAGCGTAACGACGGTCGGCATAACCAGCAGCCGAAAATGCAGAGGCCCGTTCGCCCGTGCCAGGAGCTGATCTATCCCACGAGACAGTGACTCCAGTATTGCATCCATGGTTCATGGTCCTTGCTGGCTGACGCGCCAAGCCAGACATGGACGAGATCTACCCCATAGAGCATTTGCTCCAATCTTATGGGTGGATGGCACGTTACAGCATGCCTCCGGCAGCATTCCGGGCTTGAAACGCGCTCTGCAACAGGACACGTGTCGCGTAGGAGTCGCGCTGGCTGAAGCGGCAAGTGACGAGAATTTCATGGTATCTAGAATCACGATGTCCGCCCGATGGGTATTGCCTGAACCTGCTTGGACTTTCGGCGAGCCGTCCGTGTCCTTCCGGAATCCAGCCACGCCATCATCGAGTTCGAGCGGGACTCCGTGCCTTGCACGTAGCGTTGGACGAGGTTCGCCGTCTGTGGGTCGAGCGAGGGCATGACGTGATTGAGCTTCTTGCTCAGCGTCAGTACGAGCCCGCGATGGACCGGGTTTTCTACCATTTCGAGGCCGATAAATCCACCGACCACCACCGCACGCTACGGCTTTGTCATCGGCCGTAGCCTTTTGTAGGAGTCTATTCCAAATTGATCCGCCGTAACTCGTTCGAGCCTGTCCGATCAGAAACTGGCATCCACCAATCCTGCACAAATCGGATAGACAAGCCGCAACCATTGGATTGCTGACAGTTGGGACTTGGCCTAAACTAATGGGAGCTGTGAATAACCTCCCAGAAGTACGGGTAGTGTCGCTAAGCAGAAAGGGAGAGTCATCGGGGCAACCGAAGACCTGATTTGACAAGGAGTCCGGCCATGTCTCGCAGAAGACAAGTTCAGTTTGGTGTCTTGGGTATCCTCGCCATGGGGTTCGCACTTGGCGTCGTCGCGACGCTGATGGTCAGTCGATCATCCACAGAGAATGCGGCCCAGGCCGCCGAAGGCAAGGTCGAATCATCGGTTCCGCAGCAAGTCCCGTCGGCCTCGCCGGTGAAGGCGACCCCGGACCGGGAAATGTACTACCCGGGGACCGAAGATCTCGCGCTCAACGAAATGCGGGTTACCGCCTGCGGGACGGGAATGCCGAACGCACGTCCCAAACAGGCCGCGGCCTGCTGGCTGGTCGAACTGGGCAATGGCGACAAATTTCTCTTCGACATCGGAAACGGATCGGCGGAACGTATCTCGGCGCTCCAAATTCCTTACAACTACCTGAACAAGGTTTTCATTGGCCACCTTCACTCTGATCACTTCGGCGACCTCGACGCCCTTTACTGCGGCGGCATCGTGGCCAACCGGGTCGTGCCATTGGAAGTCTGGGGGCCCAACTCCATCGAATACAAGTACGGAACCAAGGCCGCTATGGAGGCATTCGAAAAGGTGTACGCCTGGGACATCGACACCCGCATGGGCAACACGGATACTCGCGGAGCGTTCCTGAAGGTGACGGAGTTTCCCTATGACGCCGTGAACAATGTCATCTACGAGAAGAACGGCGTCACGATCCGAACCATCCCCGCCATTCACATCTTCGATGGCTGCGTCAGCTTCATCCTCGAATGGAACGGCTTGAAGTTTTGCTACAGTTCGGACACCTTTCCAAATAAGTGGTGGATGGAGTACGCGAAAGACGCCGACATTTCTATCCATGAGTGCTTCGTCGCCCCAGAGTCGCTCGTCGAAAAACAAGGGTTTACTCCGCAAGCGGCACTGAACGTCGGCACCCAGATTCATACCTCGCCGGCCCAGTTTGGCAAGGTCATGGCGGAAACCAACCCGCGTTTGGCGGTGGCCTACCACTTCTTCAACGACTTCGACACGGCTCCCGCCGTTTTACGCGATGTCCGCCGCACCTACGACGGTGAGCTCGCCCTGGCCCTCGATTACATGGTGTTCAACATTACCAAGGACGACATCAAGGTGCGTATGGCGGCGGTGGAAGAGGCCGTCTGGCCGCAGCCATCGACGATCCCGCTGGTTCCGCCGGATCCCAAACTTCAGCGAGTCGGCATGTCTCAGAAAATGCGTGAAGGCCGGGTTGTTCACAGAGAATTGCTGGAAGAGATCTACGAAGAAATCAACCAGCAGTTCGGGTCCAACGCAAGGGTGCCGGAATAGAAACAGTCGCTCACCTTGTGTTGACAGAAGCCGTCGCGACCCATGAGGCGTGGTCGGTACCCGGTACCGCCAAGCAGCCGCCTCCCGATCCAACGATGCCGCCCGTCATGACCGACTTCATTCAACAGGGCCGCATCAACGTCGATGATGCAAACGCCCGAATGGTGAGGGAGTTCTCCGAGAAGAACGGAATGCCGTTGAAGTAGCGCTGAAACTCCGCTCAGGAGCGAGGAAGGAATGACTGGTTCTCATCCGAATTCCGGGGAGCCCAAAGGGCTCAAATATGCTAGCCCAGGGCAACGCCCTGGGTGGAGGATGCTTCGGGTCCCGAGCCCTGAAAGGGCAGTACAAATCGACCGCATTTTGTGTCGCCTCTTTCAGGACTCGGATCGTGGCCGTTACCGTTACCCAGGGCGTTGCCGAAGTAGCTCGTCAAACCACGAACTGTTACGGGATGAGTTCGTGGTACCGTTTGTGGCCAGACCCCAGGACGCCCACAACTCGGATCTCGCTTCTCAACCTTCCTATCTCAGGTCTTGCGGCTCGATACATGTCTCGATGAACGTCAGGATGGCTCTTATCTGAAGACACGGCACTCGTGTCTTGCGCCGCCGTTCGTCAACGCTTTCCAGTGTCGGCGAAGCCACGTGAGGGGCGGGCAAGATGGGGCGAGTTTTCTGCCTCGGCTCACTGGACACCGAGGCAGCTTTTTCCGGATATGCGATCAAGTCCGGTGCAGGAAAATGGCTAGGCGAGGTTGCTTGTAGTCAGCCCTCGCGCCTTGCCGAAACCATTTCCACCGTCGGCCGCGCGCCAGTGACTCCATCACCCGAAGTGCAATAGGCAAATCGCCATGAAAACGATCCTTCCTCTCACGTCGGTCGCCATTCTTGGCGTGCTTTGTGGGCTTCCATTTTCTGCGAAGGCACAGGAGTCGGCTGGCGAGCCGCTCATCAAGTTTCTGGATGATCTCTTTTGCCCGTTCAGATCGTATTCGCGGCGCGATCCGTACGAAGAACGTATCGAAACGGAGCGCCACGACTTCACCCAGTCGCCAACAACCGTCGGCCGGGGCGTTGCGCAATTGGAGGGCGGTTACACGTACTTCTACAAAGACCATCACGACGAGATCGAACACTCGCATACAACGCCGGAAATGCTTGTGCGTGTTGGGCTCAGTGACGATATCGAATTTCGAGTGCGCTGGAACTACTCTTGGCGCTTCGTTGATGTGGCCGACAACTTGGATTCGGCGGAAGATATACGATTGTCGTTCAAATTGGGTGTCACCGATCAGGACTGCTGGGTGCCCAATAGCGCTCTGGAGGTTCGTTTTACGGCTCCGGCAGGCGGCAGCGCGTGGAGCACAGAGCGGTTTGAATACGGGCTGGACTATATCTACGAATGGGAGATTGCTGAGGGCTGGGATATCTTCGGTTCGACTGCGTTTTCTTCGAACGGTCTCGGCGACTTCGGGCTACTGCCGGAGGAGCCCGCCAGCGACTGGTTCATGGTGTGGAGCCAGTCAGCAGGCTTCGACGTCGATCTCTCTGCCCGTTCAACACTGTATGTCGAGTATTTCGGCCTGTACTCACACGCCTTGGAAGACAATTTTTCAATTCACATGTTCAATGTCGGCGTCGACTACTACTTGACCGATGACCTCGTGGTGGACCTTCGTGTGGGCAAAGGACTCAGCTACGACGCCGATGATCTCTTCGTTGGCGCCGGCGGCGCGTATCGCTTCTGACGGCGTGTCCTCAGCCCGGCCGAGTCGTCTGCTACGATGACTCCAGCATTGCCTCGTATGCGGGCTCAAGTTCATCGCACCCGTCACGCTCCGTCGTGACGTCGTGTCATCACGGCGGAGCGTAATGACTGCATTGAAGCCCCAGTGCCGGTTGATACAATGCAGCCTAACTGTCGATGCCACTGTCTAGCGAACCAAAGGCCGCCACTCGATGCCACAGCGAGCTGGAATCACCACACCCCTCCTCCGTGTATGGGCTTTGGCAATACCCATCGGGGCTTACAGTTCTCTTGCGCTGCTCAAATCGTATCCGCCGTTTGTCTACGTTCCCAACATTCCAACCGGGCTGGATGCGGCTCTATCGTTTGCGATGGCGTTGCTCCTGGCCTTTCGCATCAATCGGGCATATGAGCGTTGGTGGGAAGCTCGCACCCTCTGGGGAACGCTCGTGAATGTGAGCCGCAATCTGGCGGTTAAGATCCGAGAGCTTCATTGCCCGGATCTGGATGCACGCCAGTCAATCAGAAACATCATCGTTGCCTTTTGTCGGGGATTGAAGGATCATCTGCGCGACGATGCGGACTTGACGAGCCTTCCCGGATTTGAAAAAGATCAGGCCGCTCCCGAACACTTGCCCAGCTACATCGCGAGAAAGCTGTACGGCACGTTTCGTCGTTGGAAAGAGGACGGCACGCTATCCGATGAACAGCTTTGGGTGCTCGACTCCGAGACGCGGGTGTTGCTTGATGTTTGCGGTGGTTGCGAGCGAATCAAGAATACGCTGATGTCGATCTCCTGGCGGTCGTTTACGTGGCAATGCATCACGCTCTATCTGCTTGTGCTGCCCTGGGGGTTGGTCGAGGAGTTCGGTTGGTGGACGATTCTCGTCACAATCGTCGTGGCTTACGTGCTGATCGCCTGCGAAATGATTGCACGTTATGTCGAAGAGCCTTTCGGCGTGCACGAGGACCACTTGGATCTTGAAGGCATTTGCCACGGCATCGATCGTTCGGTGACAGAAGTGTTGCTGGGCGACGCAGAGCCTTCATGCTTGGAAGAACGCCAAGAATGACAGCGATGCGATGAATCGTTGCCACTAATCTACTTTCACGATAAGGTCTCTTGTCTGTAGCCTTCAAGCGAGTTCACCGCGGGCTCAAGGTGAGTGGGGTAATGGCGCGGGAAGTTGGGGCTGCGGTGTTTTGTGAGTACGACGCGAGCAGTGTCTGTTCGACTGTGATGTGGACATGAAGATCCTGACTTCCGAGCGGCCCAGAGTACTCGGCCTTATTGCCGCACTGACAACGATTGTGTCGGGGCGCGCTCTGTGGGCCGACGCGCTTGTGGTCACTCGGGCAATGAAGGCATCGACCATCGCCGAGGTCTTCGTTGAAGATGCGGAGGTCCGAGTCGAGCTTGAAGTTGGGGTAGGCGACTTGCTGCCCTTCCGCAATGTCCTGCCCGACGATCTGTACCGGAAACTGACTGACGATCCGCGCCCGCTGTCGGAGCGACTCGATTCATTTACCAAAGGAAATTGGGTAATCCACGCCGACGACAGGCAGTTGGCAGGGCGAGTTGCCAAGGTCGTGCCGCGCAAGCGGGTCGTCCGCGACGAGATCACCGGCCAACCGCTGCAGAATCAGCCGGCGGATGCCGAGGTCACGATATTCGTGGAACTTGTCTACCCAGTCGATGGCCAGCCGAAGTCGCTTACGATTCGCCCGCCGCTGGATCCCAGCGGCAAATTGGCCGCAGCCAATATCGGTTTCGTGATCTATCACTTGGGCGTTGCGGTCAACGATTTTCGATATCTTTCCCACGAAGAGACGCTAGATCTGGACTGGTCCGATCCGTGGTACTCCCGGTTCGAGCGCAAAGCCTTGCGACGACGTTACTACGCACCGGCAGCAGCGTTCATCTATGTCGAAAACTATGAAGTGCGGAAAGAGATCGTCATCCGACCGAAGGATCTACAGGATTGGGTCGACCTCGGCCTCGCGAATCAGGCCATCATTAAGTCTGACTGCAGAGACGCGGTCCGCCAAAAAGCAGCCGAGTTCCTCGGCCAGCATACTCCGGTCGAGATCGACGGCCGGGCCGTTACCGGGACACTAGACCGCGTCCACTTCATCACACGTGCGCTACGGATAAGTGGCGTTGTCGAACCGGGCGAGGACATCGACGTCAATACGGCTCTGCTCGGCGTGATTTACGTCTATCCGATCGAGTCGTTGCCACAGAACGTTACGATGGGATGGGATTTGTTCAACGAACGGATCGCGCAGGTGCCTGCGGTCGCCAGCGACGAAGCAGGCGGTCTGCCATCCTATGTCACACCCGACGATCCGACGCTGGTCTGGCAAAACTACTTGAAAAATCCAGGCAAGCCGGCGTTCATGTCGGTCAAACCTCCACCGCAACCTGTTCGATTCCCCATCCCGGTCGTGTCCGTTCTTTCCGTCTGCGCATTGGCGTTCGCCTGGATTGTGCGATTCCGTACGAAGTCCGCTAAGCAACGGCCGATGCGGCGATCGATCATCGCCAGTATCGTCCTTGTCGCGACTGCTGTGTTGGCAGTGGGTTGGCCAACGTGGACGGTGACGGTGCCCGGTATAGATTCGCGCGAGATTCCTGCGGAAGATATTACGGCCGTAACGCACAGCCTGCTTCACAATGTGTACCGTGCATTCGACTATCGGGACGAGGGCACAATCTACAATGTGCTGGATCGCAGTGTCTCCGGTGACCTCCTGCCAGAAATCTATCTCGAGACACAACGCTCGTTGACTCTGACTAGCCAGGGCGGAGCCCGAGTGAAGGTCACCGAGATGGAGTTGATTGACTGCGACCGCAAAGGGGTCGAAGACGAGGCAGGATTTATTGCCAACTGTACCTGGAACGTCACCGGTTCAGTAGGTCACTGGGGGCACATCCATCAGCGTACAAATCAGTACCGCGCAGAACTGGCGATCAGTCCCGTGGATGGGCAGTGGAAGATGATCGACATGCGCCTACTGAGCGAAGAACGCCTCTAGGAGACGCTGAGCGGTCGTGACGAAGTTTGCGCGGTTGAACTGCCAAGGAGGGTTGCGCTTCCCCTGGTGTCTGCACCACCCACCGCGCATTTGTCTCTAAGCACCGCTTAGTTCCCCTTGTCTCCCGGGGCTTTGGCACTTAGCAGAACGGCGATCCAACGCGTCTCGTCGTAGCTCTCCAAAACGATTTTGGCCATCATCGTTAACGGCGCCGAAAGGAACATGCCGACGGCCCCCAGTACCCAGCCCCAAAATACCAACGAGACGAACACAACGAGGGTCGAGAGGCCAAGTCCTTTACCCATCAAACGCGGCTCGATCGCGTAGCCAACCAAGCCATTGATGGCCAGATATCCAATTGTCGTTCCAATCGCTACACCAGCGCCTCGGTCGACCAGCGCCAACGCAACGGCAGGTACGGCTGCGATGATGGAACCAATATTGGGGACGTAGTTGAACAGAAACGCCAACAATCCCCAAAGCAACGGATAGTCCAGGCCCACCGCGATCACCAGAATCGTTGCGAGTACTCCCGTAATGAGGCTCGTTGTCGTCTTGATTGCCATGTACCGTCGAATGTTTTCGACGATCTCATCAATGTGGCCTCCTGTCGACTCCCGCGGCCCCATGGCAGCGCGCAATTTGGCGGGGAACCGCGACGCTTCCAGCAACATGAAGATGACGGTAATCAGAATGATCGTTGCATTGCTAAGCAGGCTGCCCAACTCGGCGGTGATTCGCTTGATCAACCCCATTGCCCACTGAAGGTCTAGCCAATCCAGATCTTTGCCCCCGCTCGGCACTGTCGCCGAATCCTCGACGTCCGAGTTGGCGGTCGTTGTTTCATCGGCGTGCGCACCCAGAGTCTGCGTCTTGGGCGCGTCGTCCGCTTCTTCTGGTTCATCCGCGTCGGGCGACTTTTTTGGCTTTCCCGTGCCTGGCAAGTCTCTGATCTTCTTCCCGACCCAGCTTTTAACTTGGACGATTCGGCCTCGTAGCGACTCATGGTAGTCCGTCTGGTTACCGGAGAAGTCCGTTATCGACTTTCCTATGATGCCGAACATCGCAGCACCCAGCAGCGCTAGGAAGACCACGATGGTCATCAGTGCGATCGGCGTCGGGACGCGTTTTCGTTCGAGCCAGCGCAGCGGAGGCGTCAATACAATGGCGAGGAATGCGGCCAGTAGGAACGGCATCAACAACGATTGAGCGGCACGCATACCGGCGATTACAATCACGAATGCGGCGGCAGCGAATAGATATCGAGTGGGCGATTTGTCACTCATTTCCATCTCCGGCGCGATCAGCAGCCAATGCGAAGCGAGAATTAGCCACAAGGACGAGGTAGGGCGATATCTGACGATGCGACCAAGTATACACGCAAAGTTGACTGTGAAAACGCTGTCGCGTGGGAACACGGGCTATCCACAGCCCACAAAACGGCTTGAGACGGCGTGGCGCGCCCCGCTGCCGAGCAGGTGGCCTTGATTTTTGTGCGGATTCACGTTTACTCTACGCGATCAAGGCACCATCGGCTCGCCGATCTCACTGAGTAGAGTACAAGGGTACACGGAACACATGGCGAACGAGCATAATTCGCACGGTTCGGACAGACCGTTGTTCCTTGCTATCATTGCCGTGTTGGCGCTGTACGGTGTGGCGGCAGTATTTGGGTGGCCGCAGAAGGGGACCGCGCTGATTGCGGACGGAGCCCATCACTCCGCGACCGCTGGCCAACACTCTGATAACGAAGACGATGGTCATCACGCCCATGAACCAAAGGAATCGTCTCACGCCGCCGCTCACGGTGACGAGGCGGATCACGGGGAAGCGCACACTGTAACAGAGCATCCGCCGTATTGGATGGTGACCCCGTTTGTGCTGCTCCTGGGCGCGATTGCAGTATTCCCGCTGTTGCGGTGGACTGGACATTGGTGGGAGAGTAACCGAAACCGCTTCTTGGTAGCGCTCGTCTTGGGCGTGCTCACGCTTCTGTACTACCTGACCGCACACGAAAGCCCCGTCGAAGCGCACTGGCCTACGCACGACGTTGTGAACCACAGTGCGGCGGGGCTGAACTGGTGTGTCGCGTGGACGGTGCTGACCAACGCGATATTGAACGAGTACGTCCCGTTCATCATGTTGCTGTTCAGCCTGTATACGATCAGCGGCGGGATCCGCATCCAGGGCGATTTGCCGGCCCATCCATCAACCAATACGATCTTCATCGCGGTAGGCGGCCTGTTGGCGAGCTTCATCGGAACAACGGGCGCGGCCATGCTGTTGATCCGGCCTCTATTGGAGACGAACAAAGAACGGAAATGTGTTGTCCATACCGTCATCATGTTCATCTTCGTTGTCTGCAACTGCGGCGGATGCCTGCTGCCGATTGGCGATCCGCCGTTGTTCTTGGGCTACCTGCGCGGTGTGCCTTTTCTTTGGACGATGGGCCTTTGGCCGGCATGGCTGTTCGTCAACGGCGCGTTGCTGGCGATCTATTACGTATGGGACCGTTTCTGGTGTTATCCCAAGGAGACGCTGCCCGATATCCGGCGGGATGAAACGCATGTCCGATCATTGAAATTCCGCGGCGTGTGGCCGAACGCCCTGCTGTTGGCCGGGGTCGTCTTTTCCGTTGCCTTGCTGGACCCGAGCAAGCCTTTGCCAGGGACTGAGTGGCATCCGTGGTTGTACTCGCGAGAGATCGCCCAGTTAGGACTGGTAGCGTTGTCGCTTTGGTTGGGTAGTAAGGCAGTGCGCCGAGCGAACAACTTCAACTTTCACGCGATCATCGAAGTCGCGGCTCTGTTCTTCGGGATCTTCATCTGCATGCAAGCACCGCTGCAGATCCTCAATGTGCGAGGAGGCGAGCTAGGTTTGACGAGCCCAGCGCAATTCTTCTGGTTCACTGGCAGCTTGTCGTCTGTCCTAGACAACGCACCGACGTATGTGGTGTTCTTCGAGACGGCTAAAACGCTAGGTGGCGAGAATCTGGTGCCCGCGGAGGCGGGGGTGGCCGAGGCTCTGCTGATCGGCATCAGTCTGGGGGCCGTCTTCATGGGCGCTATGACGTACATCGGCAACGGCCCAAATTTCATGGTGAAAGCGATCGCAGAGAAATCCGGTATCCGGATGCCCAGCTTCTTCGGCTACATGGTCTACAGTTGCTGCATCCTGTTGCCGCTGCTCATCGTGACCACGCTAATCTTCCTGTGACCTCGCCAGACTAGTCATCGACGGCCACGAACCTAGCTAGTGCGCTTTCCTCGTCTTGGGTGATGTCGAACAGCTTGTTCAGCCTGGCGCCGTCCAGAATCTCTACCATGACCGGACGAAGCTCGCACAGAACCAACTTGCCCCCAGCCATGCGGACTCTCTTGTGCAGAGCAACCAGCCTGGCAATAAAGGAACTGCTGGCGAACTTGAGTTCTGAGAGGTTCAGAACGATATGAGGCTGGCCGCCACAATCGACGAGGGAGCGGCTAAGGCAATCCATCTGCTCGCTTCCAATCCCTCGGGCGGAAAACACGTCCAGCACGACGATATCGTCTACGGCCCTTTTGCGGAACCACGATAGGTGTCCGCAACGGGAGCATGGCGCGTTTGGCGAAGGCGGAAGTGTATCGAAACCAAGGTCGGCCCCGCAGACGAGGCAGATCTCAGTCACATTTTCCTCTCCATTTTCCGGATACGTCATCGCTGGCCCCTTCCCCGGCCACCGGAACCGGAGCAAGACAATCTTATGAAAAGTGATGATTCCGAAACCTGGCGAGTGCCAATCGCACGTCACCCTTTCAGAAGTATGAAACCAAGGCCGGTAGAACAGAGACTGTGGCCCGCGATGGCTGTAGCTTACCGCACCAGCGGAATCGTGTCGAGACTCTAGTCAAGTGGGAGCTTTGAGCGTGCGTTCTTCTGGGCTGGCGAATACTGGCCCATAGGTAGTTTTCGCGGCCCCGAGAATCCAAGTTTCCGCCAGACTCGACCGAAGCGGTCAGGTGTTGGTATCATATCCGGCGGTGCCCCTGCCTCTGGATGTAGGTGTGCCGTTCGGCCAGCGGATTGTCGCGAATGGGGTCGAGTGGGCAATTGGGACGCGATCGGGAGTTCACTGACGATGAACGACGAGACGGAAACGAGCGACCTTGAACTGCTTCGCCTAGCTCGTGACGGGCAGTGGGAAGCGTTCGAGGAATTGGTGTCTCGGTTTGAACCGCGAGTTTTTGGGCTGACACGACGTATCCTCCAACAGCGTCAAGACGCCGAAGACGCTACCCAGCAGACGTTCTTGAGCGTGATGGAGCACATGGACCGTTTCCGTGAGGAAGCGAGTGTTTCCACCTGGATTCTGCGGATTGCCACGAATCACGCACTTAAGATACTTCGCAAGAAACGCGGCCTGAAGACGGTACCCTTGGATGTGCAGACGGATTCCTCGGATGACGAGGCAGGTCTGAGACGCCCGGATTTCATCGCCGAGTGGCGTGACAACCCCTCCGATTTGGCGGAACGAGGAGAGGTTATGCACTTGCTCCGGGAGGCACTAGAGGAGTTGGACGAGAAGTATCGTGTGATTTTCGTATTGCGTGATATCGAAGAATTCTCCACACGAGAAACGGCCGAGTTGTTGGAGATCAGCGAGTCTAACGTCAAAGTTCGACTGCTACGCGCCCGATTACAGTTGCGCGAACGGCTGACGCGAGCTTTGGGAGACGAGTCGACACAGATGACTGCGCCAGCGGATCACCACCACTAGACAAGAAATTTCTGTAACCAGCCATGGTTTTGCTGGATCAATACACTTGCACGGGACAAACGGTGCTGATATGAAGTGCGAAGAACTCCTCAAAACGCTGAACGAATACGTCGACGGCAACATTGACCCGGCGATCTGCGAGCACTTCGAAGAGCATTTGGCTGGCTGCAATCCGTGCCAGGTCGTGGTCGACAACATCCGCAAGACGATCACCCTGTACAAGGAAGGCGAACCGTACCCAATGCCGGAGGAGTTTCACGATAGCCTTCGCGCAACACTCCGCGCTCGGTGGAACGAGAAGTTCGGCGAGTAGTGGGGGTGGTGGTTGGCTTCGTTTTCCCACATTTCTAGCGAACTCTCCTCCGATCAACCGGAAATCTACGGGTAGGGGATAGGGGCAGGGAATAGTGGGCAGCACCACTACTGTTGACGCCATCGCCAGGCGCAAATCCGGATGGTAAACTGCTTCGCCATGGCCAAGAACCGGAGAGAGCGGAGTGACGTAGCTCGTCGCGAATCCGGGAAAGACAGACGGCCAAGAAGAACCCATCCGGCTGAACGATGACGAGCTTGTTTGCTCGATCCACTTATGACGGACAATCACGAAGGCATCTTTGGAGAAAGCGAAACGACACTGGCCGCTAAAGACGTGGCCGTGGCCAAGTTTCTGGCCGCTTGGCGTCTGGAGCCAGGGCCGGACATCCGCCGTTTTCTACCGCCGCGGGACCAACCGGACTACCTTGACACGCTGAAAGAACTGGTGCTGATTGACGTCGAGGAAAGAGTCGACCTGGGCCAAGAGAAGCGTGGAGAGGACTACTTCGCCGAGTTTCCGGAGAT